>CANAXK010000142.1 GCA_947365485.1 uncultured bacterium | reverse complement strand
TAGCTGCTCTCTTGCGAGATTCGAAAGTACCAAAACCAACTAAAGTAACTTTTTTGCCTTTAGAAACTGTCTTTTGAACTGTTTCGATTAATGCTGACAATACTTCGTTAGCTTCTTTTTGAGTAACTTTTGATTTCTTAGAAATTTCTTGTACTAATTCTTCTTTGTTCATTATAAAACTCCTTTCTTATCTATTACAGAATCTATTATACAAATTCCATTCTAAAATGCAAGCACTTTTTTCTTGAAAAGAGTCATTCTCTCTGGCTTACAGCCTCGTATCACAAACAATTAAAAATACAACTGCTAATTAAAACAGTTGCTAAAGCTTGTCTATAAAAGGTTTGTGGCTATTCCTGTATGTTTATAGTGCCGCCAATATCGTCCGGATTGCCGCCATAAGCCTGTTGTATTTTTTTGGTCTGCTGGGAAGCTTTGAGTTCTTTTTTTACTTCTTCCATGCCTTTTTCAACTTTTTTTATGTTGGTCAATTCCAAATCTCTAAGTTCATCCAGAAGGGTTTCGAGTTCTTTTTGTTGCACAGGAGTAAGTTCAAGGTATTTTCTCATGCACTTGCAGTTCAAAAAAATCTCTTCTCGGGCTTTTATGCGCGTGATTGCTGTGTCGAAATCTTCGTTATCAATCATCCTTGAAATATCTTCAGCGCCAACTTTGAGCTGATTGTACTGCATCATCAGCTGTTCAAATTGTTTTTCATCCTGCATTGTTGTCCTCATTCAGAGCAGGGTGGGAGATTTGCCCGTCCATTGCCTGCTGTTCTTTCATAACTTCTTCCACTGTTACAATCCCGCTCTGGATTTCGATTGCCTTCTGGAATCCCCATCTTATATTAAGCAGGTCTGCAATAACTTCGTCTATATTTTCGACTTTTCTTGTTACGTTTGCTTTAACAAGGTTCATAATCATTTGGTTGTAGAGTCTGAAAAGGCGTTTTGATACATCGTTTCCGTTTTCAAGGTCGATCGTACGCATAAGTTCGCGGATAATTTTTCTTGCTCCGTCGATGTTTTCGGCGCGTTCTTTCAGGTTGTTTTCCTGAATAGCGGTTTTAGCCTTCTGCAAAAATTGGATAGCGCCGTCAAAGAGTAATATCATTAACTTTTCCGGTGTTGCAGTTGTGATATTGCTTGTCTGGTATTGTTTTATGTATTTGTTGTAAGGATTTATCGGCGGCATCTACACCTTCTTGTTTACAAATATTCCGGACGCCATGTTTAGTTTTTGTACCAATTCCCCGAGTTCGTTTCCGGATATTGTTTCTATTAACCTGTTTGTTGTACTGTCGTATAATTCTATTATATCATCTTTTGTGTTTAATTTAACATAAAAATCTTTATTTGGGTTCTCAATATCTTCAATCAAAGGTGCTTCTTCGATTTCAGGTTCTTCTTCCGTAAGTCCGTCTTCGAGAATTTCTTTCTGTTCTTCGTTTTGTTCTTTTTTCTTCTGGTTTTCTTCGCCCTCTTCTCGCTCACGTACTCTTCTGTTTGTGTTAACCCCCTGAACCTGGCGTGATGAGTTTGTCGGGTCAGCCTGAATGGACTGCTCGACTTTGTTCGTATACTCGGCAGATGTCGATTCTTTGACCACTCCGGTGTTTGCTATTGATAACCCGTCCATGCCCATAATATGAAGGTTCCTTTACAAATGCGTACTTTTATTATCTTATGATATAATTCATTATAGGTCATCATATAAAAGAAGGGTAATTTTTATGAGCAAGAGTTTATTTATAGATTTTATGGAAAAAGTTCTTTCTTTTCCGCTTTGGATTAAACAGACGATTTTTTTGAATCTCGCTAATGACTTAACCAATTATTTAAGTAACGAGTTTTTGGATGTGCAGGAAGGAGAACTTTTCCACCTCTATAAACCGGCTCTTTCCGACCTGGGCCAGAACGAACTTCTCACAAAAGAATCAAAACTGGACGAAAGTATTTATTCTTTTATGAACTGCTGCTCAAAAGGTATGTCACTAATTGAAATCGCGATTGAGAACACTTTCACAATGGAAGAAATCGCAAAAGCTTTTACCTTTTGCAGAACCTCAAAATTCTTTTCAAACGAGGTACCTAACCTTGTAAGCGCAATTGCAGGTTTTATTGCTGGCAAATACAGAACAGGTGAATACTTTATCCGCGCAGGCAAAATGACAATCGAACAGCTTGACGAAGTCTTGAACAAACAGCAGGAAATGAACGCTTCCGGAAAACACGTATTTATTGCGGAATTGATGGTTCAGATGGGGTTTGTAAAGGATTCCGACGTTAAGAGTATTATCTTTATGAAAGAAGAGTCTGGTAAAAGATTTTCACTTAACCCTGATGACATTCCTACAATTGCAATGGAAAAAGAAAACTTTGATATCAGAGTTGAAAATACCCGTTTGAAGGAAGAAAACGAGATTCTGAAACAGAAAATGGACGCTCTTCTGACATTCATTAAAGACCACAAAGAGTAGAGCATGCTTCGGGTTGACTATATACGAGATGGACTGGTTGAAGAGTTTCATGAAGGGTATTTTATGCAGTATTCAGCCATGTCTGAAGGCATGCCATATTATCTTCGCTCCTGCGCAAAACCATTGCAGGCTGCACTTCTTGTTGACTACGGAGTAGAACTCACAGAAAAAGAACTTGCTCTTTGCTCAGGCTCACATGCAGGAGAAGAATGCCATGTGGAGACCGCGTGCGGAATTCTTGATAAAATCGGGCTGGATGAAAGCTTTTTAAAATGCGGCGTGCATGCTCCGCTTTCAAGAAGCATGCAGGATAAGATGCTGCTTGCAGGAGAAAAAGCGGGCGCTATTCATAACAACTGCTCGGGAAAACACATAGGGTTTTTGGCGATTTGTAAGAAGATGGGCTGGGATTTGGAGACTTATTATGAGCCGGAACACCCGCTGCAGATTGCTGTTAGAGAGAAGATTAATGCTATGGCTTCGCTCCCTCGCCCTGCGGGAGAGGGTTGGGGTGAGGGGGTAACATACCCCCAAACAACAGATGGCTGCGGGGTGCCGATTCTTAGCATGCCTCTAAAAAACATGCTAATCGGATACAAAAACCTTGTTGATAATTACCCTCAAATCGTGAATGCGATTCTGAATAATCCTTATATCTACGGAGGCGAAAACAGGCTCGATACAGAGATTATCCAGAATACAGACGGCATAATCGCAAAGGTCGGCGCGGGCGGGCTCTGTATTGTCTTTAACACCCGAGAAAAAGACGGGTTTGTGGTAAAGATTAATGACTGCTCAATGGAGGCAAGAAGGGTTGCTGTGCTTGAGATGATTAACCGGCTTAACTGGGGTAAAATTCCGTACGATAATAAAATTAAAACTCTACAAGGTAAAATCGTCGGGGAGATTGTGTGTACTAACAGCTAATCTTCAATTCCGGATTTTTCCGAAACCACGTCAGTTGACGCTTTGCGTAATTCCTTGAATGCTGTTTGAGCTTTTCTAATGCTTCTGCAAGCGTCATCTCGCCATCCAGAAACGCGATAATCTCCTGATATCCGATGGATGAAACGATGTTCTTTATCCTTCCATGCTTTTTGAGCAGATTTTCAGTCTCCTCTATCAAACCCTGCTCAAGCATCAGGTCGACCCGCCTGTTAATCCGCTCATAGAGCCATTCTCTGGATTCAATCTCCGGCATGCGCCACTCAACATTGTACTCCGGCTCTTTTTCGATTTGCATCTCGGATAAAGGTCTGTCAAGAATCTTTATGACCTCGAGTGCGCGCACGATTCTGCGCTTGTTGGCGTCCTTTGTGCGCTCGTAAGTTATCGGGTCGAGCTCTTTAAGCTCCTCAAGCAAGGCTTCTTTTTCCTGTGAGTCAAGCTCTGCTCTCAAACCATAATCAGTTTTGACCTCCGGAAGGTTGTAGTTTTCAAGAAGAACACGGAAATACAAACCTGTCCCGCCTGCAACAATCGGGGTTTTGCCTCGTGATAGAATGTCATTAATTGCAGCTTTTGCGTCGTGATAAAAATTCCCGACAGAGTAGTCAAACTCTGGCTCCACAATGTCGATCAGGTGGTGCAAAACCCCTTCGCGCTCTTTAAGTGTTGGTTTTGCGCAGGCAATGTCAAAACCCTTGTAAACAAGCCTTGAGTCAGCAGAAATAACCTCGCCGTTGATTTCTTTGGCAAGCTTGATTGCGAGAGCTGTTTTTCCGCTGGCTGTCGGGCCAACCACTGCTATGACTTTTGGTTTCATATTTACATTCTACCGTAAAATCAAAAACTGTGTTATAATTAGGCTATGTTAAAAAAGTTAGCAGCTACACTTTTGTTATCACTATCAATTTCAGCCTACGCAGCAGAAATCCCTGTTGACGCGAAGCTCGACTACAATCAGGGTATTGATTTTTATAAACTCGGGATGTACGAAAGGGCAATCGCTTCCTTCCGCTCTGCAATTCGCACTTATCCTGACTATATTGATGCGTACTACAATCTGGGTACTGTGCTTGAATACCTTAAACAGTACGCAGAAGCGCTTTCTGTATACAAACAGGTTTATTTGAGAAACCCTAATGATTACGAAGTTATCTACAAACTTGCTCTTATGAGCTCAAAACAGGAAGACTACACAAAAGCAGCTGAATACTTAAGCCTGATTCCGCAATCAAGCAG
>CANAXK010000141.1 GCA_947365485.1 uncultured bacterium | reverse complement strand
TGAAACAGCCGTTTGTTTCCTCAATTGTGTAGCTGACCTCGGAATCCTCCTGCTTTGCTTTCTCTGCAAAACTAACAGCGCTGTCGAAATCTTTGAACTCTCCTGCAAGCTCGGGGTCAAAATAAGATGGCTTATCAATGTAAACGTGATACATAATTAATTCTCCTTTGTTTATACTTTAGGTCTTAGAAAGCTAATAGTCAAGAATTAAGTTTTGTAACAATGTTGACAAAAAGCATTCCTTTTTTATCTATATGTGTCATCATGTATATATAATAGCATTAAGGATATAGTCTATTATGTCGTATTACCAATCAATAAACACACGCAGTATTGGCGTGCGTACATTCCTAAGCATTTTTGAGGGTGTAGTATGCCGCTAAGTATCACAACAAACATATCGTCGCTTATCACACAGAGGGCGCTTGCTAATTCGACTGCAAAACTAAACTCTGCAATCGAGAGCATGAGCACGGGCTGGAAAATTAACCATGCCAAAGACAATGCAGCTAATTATTCGATTAGCACAAACATGTCCTCAAAGATAAGCTCTTATCTGGTGGCAGAAGATAATGCCATGATGGGGCTTGATATGCTCAACACCGCAACGGGCGGGTTGGACCAGATTAATGACAAACTCTCACGTATTAGGGCGCTTAATGAACAGGCTCTTAACGGAACATATGGTGGGAGTTCGCTTAAGGCTATCAATGCAGAAGTTAATGCGCTTGTGAGTGAAACAAGCCGCATACTTAACAGCACAGAATACAACGGGATACAACTATTTTATGAAGAGCCGTCAAAATTCCCGATAAGGATCGAGCCGCGGCCTACGGATTCCATGACTTCTATGGATACGATTGCAGATGATGCAGTCATAACGAGCGGGGAGTACTCAATTTCTTCGGCAGCAGAACTTGCAAAGCTCGCGAAACTTGCAAATAACGGGCAGATTCGTGGCGGCGAGTTTGTGCTTGCAAAAGATATCGACCTTTCTGCCTACTCAACAGGAGAAGGTTGGATTCCGATTGGAAGCTTTGGCTCTGCAACATTTGACGGCAACGGACACACGATTTCCAATCTGTATATAAACAGGCCGGGTAAGGATAATCAAGGCTTGTTTGGAAGCACGGGAAGCGGGAATAAGATTAAGAATCTTGCGCTTGAGGATGTTAACATAACAGGCGGAAACCGCGTTGGCGGGGTTGCAGGAGAAGCGCCGGAGATTACTAACTGCTACGTAACCGGCGTGGTTAGAGGTAAAAACGATGTGGGCGGACTCGCCGGTCAGGGCGGGAAGATTGACCACAGTTACTCAAGCTGTAATGTGTCCGGTGACGTGAATGTCGGAGGTCTTGTCGGGCTCACAAGCAACGGGATTACGGACAGCTATTCAACAGGGCGTGTTAGCGGTAATGTAAAGATCGGAGGGCTTGCCGGATGGAGCTATGCTGATATTTCTAATTGCTATGTAACCGGAAACGTCAGCGGTAACGGCGATGTTGCGGGACTCGTTGGTTATATTAACGGCAGTATAAAAAATTGCTCTGTTCTATCAAGCTCAATACAGGGGCCTAATGCCTCCATATTTATTGGCGTTCCGAATAACGCTAGCGTGAATGATTCGTCTTATTCCACTGATTTGGACGGGATGAATATATCAGGGGGTACGGATTATACTTCGAAGAATGTTACAAGCTGCTCTCCTACGGGTTCGTTGGTTAATACTATTGTTTGCTTGCAGGTCGGAATCGACAGCACCAAAAATTCTCAGATACAATTTGACCTTAAGTTTAATATGGCAAATCTTGACATGCTGAGAGACATCGGGCTGAACAACAGCATCTCATGCTTGAGCACAATTGACAAGCTGCTTGACAATGTTTCTGCGAAACAAACAGAATATGGTGCTTTGCAGAACAGGCTGGAAAGTGCGCTTGACGCAATTTCTATTCAGTATGAAAACCTCGTGTCTTCGCGTTCTACCATAAAAGACGCAGATATCGCAGATGTTTCGAGCAAGTACATAAGCCAGCAGATTCTTCAACAGGCTTCTGCAACCTTAATGTCAACCGCGAATCAGACTCCTGCGATTGCTTTGCAGCTGGTGTAATAAAAAGGGCTTAAGATTCTTCGCTGCTTTCGTTTGGGGCTTCTATTGGCTTTTTGTAAGAGCAGGTCTTGCTTGAGCAAACCTCAAACACTCCGTTTTTGGTTGTTTTTTTCAGTAACAGCTCACCGCATTCCGGACACTTGTTTCCGGTCGGCTCATCCCAGAGCGCGTAAGAGCAGTTCGGGTATTTGTTGCAGCCAAAGAAGATTTTGCCGTATTTTGATTTCTTCTCGACAATCATGCCTTCACCGCATTTAGGACACGGGACTCCGGTTGAGCGGATGTATTTTTTGCGGTTTTTGCATTCCTTGCATTCGAGATACTTGCCGTAAGGCCCAATCTTCATGACCATTTCAGAACCGCATTTTTCGCATTTTTCGTCCACAACGATTTCTTTTTTCTCACCGTTTTCACCGTTTTCTGTGTCGTCCAACTCAAGCATGTTGTTTAGAGAAATTATTGTTTTGCATTCTGGATAACCTGAACACCCTAAGAACTGGGTGCCAAAACGGCTTGTTTTGACGAGCATGACCTTGCCACAGTTAGGGCATTTTTTGTCGCTCTCGATAACAACCCTCTGCGCTGTTTTCATAACAGAATTTACTATCTCCATAAACGGGGTGTAAAACTCTTTTAGAACAACATTCCAAACCGCCTTCTTTTCAGCGATTTTATCGAGCTTTTCTTCCATGCCCGCTGTAAACTTGTAGTCCATGATGTTTGCAAACTGGTCTACAAGCTGCTTGCAAACAGTTCTTCCAAGCAGGGTCGGGTGAAGCGCCTTGTCCCTTTTTTCAACATACTTACGGGTCTGGATAACCGTGATGATTGTTGCGTAAGTTGACGGACGCCCGATTCCATGTTCTTCAAGTGCCTTAACCAGCGATGCTTCGTTGTATCGCGGAGGCGGCTGGGTGAAGTGCTGTTTTGGTTTTACTTCTTTGCACTTAACCAAATCGCCTTTTTCCAGGTCAGGAATCTTAGCGTCTGCATCTTTTTCGTCCTCTTCGGCGTCGTTATATAGCTTCAAGAACCCGTCAAAAAGAATTTTGCTCGTTCCTGCTTTCAGGTTGTAGTCTCCTGCTGTGATGTCGATTGTCTTGTTCGCAATTTCAGCCGGTGCCATCTGGGAGGACATGAATTTGTCCCAGATAAGCTTGTAAAGCTTGTACTGGTCAGGCGCAAGGTACTGCTTTATGCTTTCAGGAGTCCTGTCCGGATAAGAAGGCCTGATTGCTTCGTGCGCGTCCTGAACATTTTGTTTGCCTTTTACGTATACGTTTGTGGTTGGCGGATAGTATTTTTCGCCGTAGTTTTCTACAATAAAGTTTTTTGCCATCTCATGTGCATCATCAGAAATACGCACAGAGTCTGTTCTCATGTAGGTAATCAAACCAACCGGCGTGCCGTCGATTTCAATACCTTCGTAAAGCTTCTGGGCTACCTGCATTGTCTTTGATACGCCGAACCCGAGCTTTGAACTTGCTGCACGCTGAAGGGTTGAGGTTATGAAAGGCGCAGTAGGCTTGCGCTTTGTTTCCTTTTTTGTGACCTTGTCAACCTTAAATTCTGTGTCAGGCTGGAGCAGAAAATCTCTAATCTTGTTCGCTTCTTCCTCGTTGTTGATTTCGATTTTCTTGTTCTTGTATTTGTTAACCTCTGCCTCAAAAAGCTTTCCGTCCTTGTCCATGATTGTGTGGATGGACCAGTACTCTTTCGGTACAAATGCTTCGATTTCTTCTTCTCTCTCGCAAATCATGCGGAGCGCAACTGATTGAACCCTACCTGCCGAAAGCCTGTAATTCCCGAGCTGCTTCCAGAGAACCGGTGAAAGCTTGTAACCTACAAGCTTGTCCAGAATCTGTCTTGTTTGCTGGGCTTTTACCCTGTCCATGTCAATCTGGCGCGAGTGGTCAACAGCGTATTTTACGGCCTTTGGCGTGATTTCGTTGAACTCGATTCTGTAAACTTTCTCGTCAGGCACCTGTAAGAGCTCTCTAACGTGCCATGCGATTGCTTCCCCTTCACGGTCGGGGTCGGATGCGAGGTAGATTTTGTCAGAACGCTTTGCAAGCTCGTTCAATTTTGTTACAACTTTTTTCTTTTCAGGTATAACTACGTAAGTCGGCTGAAAGCCGTTGTTTACATCGAATCCCAGCACATTGTCCGGAAGATTCCTGACATGCCCGAAACTCGCTTCAATCTGGAACCCGTCTCCGAGAATCTTCTTGATTGTTTTTGATTTTGCAGGAGACTCGACTATTACGAGCGCTTTTTCTTTTTTTGATTTAGTTGTTTTTTTTTCGGCTGCTGCTGTTGTCATACCCGTTTATACCTGTCACCTTCTGTTTGTTCCACCAAGCCCTGAATTTCCATCATGGTTAAGACTGTTAAAAGCTCATCTGTTTCCATTTTCGTAAGAGCCTGCAACTCGTCAAACCCTTTTGGTTCAATATCTATTATATCAAAAATCATTTTTTGTGGTAGCGTAAGCTCTAAATCTTCTCCCACGTGCGCTTCAACTTTTTTAACCTCCCAGCATAAAGTGTTCAAAATATCTTCGCCTGATGTCACAATAGCCGCACCGTCTTTTAT
>CANAXK010000140.1 GCA_947365485.1 uncultured bacterium | reverse complement strand
GTCGGCTCGAATATCCGTGAGCTTGAAGATGTGTTAGAAGCGGTGAAAGACACGGACATAGATGTCTATACCCATGACGAAATGATGCTTGCAAACACCTTCCCAAAATTTGCGGAGTACAAGAACCTGAAGGGGCAGTATGGTCAAGGCATGGAAAACTGTCTTCTTGATTTTGCAACCTTCCCGGGCCCGATTATCCTCACAAGACACTCGCTCTACAATGTTGAGCACCTTTACAGGGGAAGGCTTTACACCACTGACTATGCCTGCTCAAAAGGAGTTATCTCAATTAAGAACAAGGATTTTTCAGATGTTATAAAAGCAGCAGAAGAAGCAAAGGGGTTCAAGACCGGAAAGCAGTGCGAGACAGTAAGTATCGGGTTTGACTGCGAGAACTACAAGAAGCTCATTGAAGAAAAGCTCAAGTCCAGAGACTACAAGCGGATTTTCCTAATCGGCCAGGGCGGCTACACTCTTGAGCAGCAGTCTTATTTCACGAAGCTGTTGAACCAGATGCCTGAGGACATTCTTGCGGTATCACTCGCGTACAGTTCTGCAAGGGATAACGTTATTCTGCTTAACGCATGTTTTGACGCGTTCGCGCTTGTGAAAATCAGCGAGACAATCAAAGAGTTATCGGACTTGCCTGTAACAATTTTTGTACCGCAGTGTGACAGGCACACGATTTCGCAGATAACTTATTTGAGCCAGAACAAGAATTTCCAGATTTATATCGGGAAATGCACACCGCTCCAGCTCAATCCAAACCTTATTGACACGTTGCACAAGGTTTTCGGGATAAACGGCATAACGTCTGTGAAAAAGGACCTAACAGATATTTCAGCACAATAATATATTGTTCTCTCCTCCAATTTGATGTATAATCATCACGTTCGCCGTCATAAAAGGAAGAGGTTCAGAATGCAGAATTGTCCGCCGGTAATAGTCTTAGACAAATACAAAAACTCAAGAGAAATCATAAAAGCGTACCTTGAACAACCAGGATTCGTGAGCAGCATAATGCTTTACGAGAATTACAAAGAAGGCTTTGAGCAAATCAAAACCTTGAACGGCAGCGCAATTGTGATAATGGACATATCTGAAAAATCAAAGGATGTGGAAGAGGTTGCAGAAAACCTCAAGCTCTACACCTCCAAAATCATCATCACGTCCACGAACTATTCCACAAACACAATCGTTAGAGCCCTAAGGCTCGGTGCGAAAGAATTTCTACCAAAACCGGTATTGAAAGAAGACCTTATAAGAGTTGTCACAATGCTTGCAAGCCAGACAGAAGAAGACTCCGGCTCCGAATCCAAAATAATAACAGTCTACTCAAACAAAGGCGGAATCGGGAAGACCACCATTGCAGCCAATCTCGCGATTGAGCTTGCAAAAGTCACTAGGGACAAAGTTGCGCTCATTGATTTGAATTTGCAACTCGGAGATGTTTCGACTTTTTTGAACCTCAAACCATCTTTTGACATAAATTATGTAATCCAGAGACTTTTGAACAAAGAAGAAGACATCCTGATTAAGGGGTTTGAAAAATACAAGAACACATCTCTTTATGTTCTTTCCGACCCGAGCTACATCGAGCAGGCCGAAAGCATAACTCCGCAGCAGATTTCAGCCCTGTTTGGCGCGCTCAAGAAGATTTTTCCGTACATCATCGTTGACATGTCATCAAACATTGACCAGAACTCCTTAAAGATATTGGACTGTTCTGACTGGATTCTGTTTACAACAATAGTAAACATCCCTGCTATCAGGAATTGTCAGCGGTGCTTGAATCTTTTCCGCTCCAGAAGGTACCCGAAGGACAAGGTCAAAATTGTGGTCAACAGGTATATGGACAACGAAGACATCAAAATCGAAGACATTGAAAACGCGCTTTCAGAAAAAGTTTACTGGAAGGTGCCGAACAACTACTTCACAATCATGGAGGCAATCAACAAGGGCGTAAGCATTTCAGAAATCAACGCCAACTCAAACATTGCAAACAACTTTAGGGACTTTGCCTCAAAAGTATCAGACGACATAATCGAGCAGTCTGTAATCAGGTACAGAATATAATCGGAGAAGACAACATGTTAAACTGCATAAAAACAAGCTTCAATCTTACAAACAAATACATAATCCTCGCAACACCGCTTATTTTATTTTCACTGTTGTCGAGCCTCTACATCCTGTTTTCGATAGGCGGAAATACTATTAGCATGCTCATTGCAGTGGTTTTGTTTACCTTAATGCTAGCAGCCTTTTTATCCGGCTGGTTCTTTATGCTTAAAACTGTAGTCACAGAGCCCGAACGTGAAGAGACAAACTCTTTAATGAAAGAGTTTCCGGCAGGCGTGGGTGAATACTTCCTGCCTGTTATCGGAATGATATTCATAACCTTTGTTGTTTCTCTTGTACTGCTTGCGACTTCTTATTATACAGGGATGAAATTAATAGGCGATATCGGAATCCCACCTGAGGCATTTTCAAAGGCAATGGAATCCACTGCTGCTTTGAAGACCTTTTTGACTTCGCTCACAGACAGCCAGCTTGCTAGGCTCAACGCATGGAATCTGCTCCTGTTTTTCACAATGGCAGCTACATATTTTGTGGTTATTTTCTTTGCTCCTGCGATGTTTTTCAAGGAAAAGAACCCGTTTAAGGCTTATTTTATATCGCTTAAGGATTTGTTTAGCAGAAAGTTTTTCAAAAACATTTTGCTCTTCATAATGCTCTTTGTTTCCTACTTTGTGCTTTCAATCTTAACAACAGTTGCGGGAATGAATTTATTCATGCACTTTATATTCACACTCCTGAATTTCTACTACGTAGTTTTTGCAGCGGTTTTTGTGTTCAATTATTACTACGAAAACTTTGTAAGAATCGGAGCAAATCTAGACGAGCGGGTTTAGCTCTTTAGAGGTTTGGAGTAAACATAATCCACATCTGTTTCCACAAAGCCGTTGTCTGTAAGAATCCAGTGGATATCACTTGCGTAGTCGAACGAACCTACGACAACGAGTGAAGACTCGTCAAAATTATTATAAAGTTTCTTTGCAAGCTTATCACGCTCAAACACAGAAAGATAAGGCCAAACATTTCTGAAAAACAAGACTGTGTTGCTTTTTGGCATGGTCTCAACATCTTTAAATATGTCAGCCTGCTCAAAATTAACCTTATCTCTTAAGGTGTTCTTGGGATTAAGGTTAAATGATACAATACTATCGTATTTAGAACTGCGTCTGACATCAAAATACTTTGCCACATTGTGATTTGTATTTCTCTTAATCTCAAGCAGCTGGCCTCCGTAAACACCTTCAAATCCTGATTTTTTAGCCATTTCTATGTTTTTGGCATCAATATCTCTGGCCTCGATTGGAAAAAACTTTTGAGAGAGATTCCCCAAAAGATTCTCAATCCCCATAACAAGCGAAAAAGGCTCTTCACCGCTTGAACACGCGTGGCAAATCATGTTGACCTTTGGAGCGTCCTTATATTTTTCACCTAGCATTTTAATAAATTTTTGCCAGTTAAAATCTTCCCTGAAAAAGTACGTTGTTGTTCTGTATAAAAGCTTGCCGCGATTATCAAGTATGTGCCTTGAGTTGTTCTTAAACTGCGGCTTGTAATTATTTTGTTGTACCGACGTGATTCTCATACCTGTATTAAAACCCGTCAAAGATTTATTTGCTAGTACAACTTTCTTTCAATCTCTTTTGTTATTTCTCTCTTTGCTACAATCTCTGTTTGGCCTCTGAATTTTTCTATGTCAATTTCCTCACACTCTTCGATTTCAAAAACCACTGTTTTTTCTCCCGCTGCGTAAAACGGCTGGTTTATGAACAGAAAATCCTCGCTCGTAAACATCCGGATTGGAATAATGTTCTTGCCGGCATTCAGGGCAACAAGAGCCGCGCCCTTTTTGATTTTCGGATACTCGTTTTTTCTGTGACGTATGCCTGAGGGGAAAATTATTACGTTGAATCCGGAATCGAGCATCTTTTTGGACTGGTCTTTTAATTCCTCTAACTCGACCTCGTTTGTTATAAAAATGCTGCTTATCAGGTTTTTCAGAATTGGATTATGCGCAAGCTCTTTTTTCACAAAACATGTGCTCATTGGAACCAGACTCATCAAAACTACAATATCCAAAAAACTCGGGTGGGTCGCTGCAATAACCTTATTCTCGATTTTTTCTAACCTCTTGATGTCTAGCTTAATCATTTTTGAGACCACAAGCAGCCAGACAAAAAACTTCCATAGCCTGTGGATGATGTCAGAACAGAGCGCTTTGTTGTCCTTAATAAAGGGAAACACAAGAAAGTTGAGGAGTATTGCTCCAACTCCGAAAATAAAAAAACTAATCACAGTAACAAACGAACGCAGGTATTTCATTCAACTTCCCTCTCAAAAGTCCCGAAAACCGTCACAAATTTTGGACTCTTACCTTCAAGAAACGCGATAAAACTTTCGTACTCGTTTTCATTTTGCCCTTTTTTTTCAGGGTTGAAAATATATTTTGCACCCTCGCCTGATTTGTTGATTGAACATGCAACACTAACTTCGTCTGCGTATACAAAAAGAATCCGGCTGTTTTTCGAGATAACTGATTTAACAAGCCCCGCTGAAATTGAGTTCTCGCCTGATGACAAGGCAAAGTATGGAATGTTCAGTTTCTTGTAGAGCGTGAAGAATCCTGCTGCGTAATTATGCACAGAGGCCGAAAACT
>CANAXK010000139.1 GCA_947365485.1 uncultured bacterium | reverse complement strand
TTTCAACATTTGTAACCTCTGCAACAATTTTTGTTCCGCATGGCAGAATAAGCGTGCCTTCGCAGGTATAAAGTGCCTGAGGAACTACAAAGTGAACAAGCTCACCTGCTTGAGAGCATTTTGAGAAATACTTTTCATCAAACGCAAATTGAAGCACGTTACCTTTTTCAACAATCTTTCTAAGATTTGTTATTGTAACAACATTGCAAGGCGCATCCTTGTGTACATCCAGATGCTCAACCGCAACTGTTTTTTCAGCACACGCTGCAAGGGTCGGAAGCGTGTTCAAACTCAAAATAGATAGAATAAAAGTAAATGATAAAATTTTCTTTAACATGTTAATACTCCTAATAATCATACCTCAGTATAACAAAACCTCTTAATCTTTTCAATCCCTATGTTTACACTAAGTTGTTATTATAATATAATTGGTGAAGTAAGGAGAGTTATAAATGTTACATTATTTTCTGGGGTCATATATTGTTACAGTTTTTGGGCTGATAGCAGCCTACCTGTGGGGCGAACACGTACATAACGGTACAGGAATGACCTGCATATTTATTGCAACGGTGCTTGCAGTGCTGGAAGTTAGCCTATCCTTTGATAACGCGGTAGTTAACGCAATGAAACTCGAAGATATGTCTGAAAAATGGCGGCACAGATTTATTACATGGGGTATACTAATCGCAGTTTTTGGTATGCGTTTTCTCTTCCCGCTCCTTGTTGTCTCAATATTTGCCCACCTGAATATCCTGTCAGTACTTGATATGGCACTTCATGATGTACATAAATACGCTCATTATCTGGAACTTACCCACGCTCCGATTGTAGCCTTTGGCGGCGCATTTTTGCTAATGCTATTTCTTGACTATTTTACAGAAGAAGGCAAAAAAGTGCACTGGATAGGTTTTCTGGAAAACAGAATCCAGAGACTCTCAAAATTTCAGGGCGCATGCACAATCATAACCCTGGGCACACTTGGCTTGCTTATGCTTAAAATAGCTCCTGATACAAGAATCAGCGTTATGACTTCCGGTATTGCAGGGATTGTAACATACCTGCTTATTGACGGACTCGCAGAATGGCTTGAAAGAAGACAGGAAGCAAGGGCAAAACTCTGCAAAGATGCTGTAAAATGCTCAGGACTTGTTGGTTTTCTATATCTGGAATTAATTGATGCGTCTTTCTCTCTGGACGGTGTTCTGGGTGCATTTGCGTTGAGTCAGGATATTTTAATCATCACCATCGGGCTCTTTATCGGCGCAATGTTTGTTCGTTCTCTTACTATTATGCTGGTTGAAAAGAAAACACTTAACCAGTACTTGTACCTCGAACACGGCGCACACTGGGCAATCGGAACGCTCGCTATATTGATGTTTGTATCAACTTTCCACGAAGTTCCGGAGGTTGTAACAGGCCTGATGGGGCTTGCATTTATTCTTAGCGCGTTCATATCATCACTTATACACAATAAAAAGGTGAAAGATGGTACTAGAGGATAAAAAGCTTTATTATGTTGGCGGAGTTGTAAGGGACGAAATACTCGGAGCTGAAAGCATTGACGTGGATTACTGCTATGAAGGGAATGCCATTAAGTTTGCTAAAAACATGGATATTATCCAGCGCAATCCGGACTTTGGTACCGTGCGCGTGCTTGTAGACGAAAAAGAAATCGATATCGCATCCACAAGAACCGAGTCTTACCCGAAACCGGGACATCTGCCTGTTGTTGATAAAATCGGCTGCGCTCTTTCAATGGACTTGAAACGCAGAGATTTTACAATAAATGCGATGGCAAAAAGAACCTCTGACGGCGAGATTTTTGACCCGTTTGGAGGGCGCGGGGATATTGAGAAAAAAGAACTCAATGTACTGCACAAAAACAGCTTTATAGACGACCCCACAAGGATTATAAGAGGGCTAAAGTTCTCTGTTAGGTTCGGATTTAGACTAGGAGAAAAAACAAGAAAACTCCAACAGGAGTACTTGGAAAACATTAATTATGATATGAGCTATCACAGACTGAAAAAAGAGCTCAAAGAGACTTTTAATCTAAACAAACAGGAGGCTTTGAACAAGTTTATTGACAGCGGAATGTACAAACTGCTCGGGCCTGACCAAAAGGTGCCTAAAATAGGGTATTCTATAGAGCAGATTGTTGAAAAATACCCTACTACTAATACGTGGCTTATGTATCTGGGATTTTTTGACCTCTCAAGGCTTGAGCTTACAAGACAGGAGCGCAAAATTATCGAGTGGTTTGAGCTTCTGAAAACACAGGAGCCTAACAACCACACACCAATGGAGAGCCTGCTTCTTTACAAAATATGGGTCGGAAGCCTATGATGGATAGAATCCTTAACTGCAAATTCCATTTAAGGTTCGTATTTACACCTCTTATCCGCTTTTGGGCTGACAATATCGGGGACTACAGCGGGGTTATGCAGCCAAAACGGGATGTGCCTGTTATTGTGTCTCTAACTTCTTATAAAGAAAGATTTGACGATTTGGTGATTTCGCTCTACTCGCTTCTGAATCAGAGGGTCAAGCCGGATAGAATTATTCTGTGGCTAAGCGATGAGCTTGAAGACATCTCGAATCTGCCCTATGAGATAACAAGGTTTATAAAAAACGGGCTGGAAATCAGGTTTGTAAAGGACATAAGGTCGTATACAAAGATTATTTATGCGCTTAAGGAATTTCCGGGTGCGGTCATCGTAACGGCAGATGATGATGTTTACTACCCGAAAGACTGGCTTGCAAAGCTTTATTATTCCTACATCATACGTCAGGAAGACATCCACTGCCACAGGGCGCACAGGGTCGGAGTTGAGGAAGGTATCATTATTCCTTATGAAAAATGGCAGAAACATGTTGAGGAAGAATCCGCGCGATTTGATAATTTCCTTACCGGAGTCGGGGGAGTTCTGTATCCGCCAAATTGTTTTACAAAAGAAGTTTTAAGAGACGATATTTTTCTAAAAAACGCACCTTATGCAGATGATGTCTGGCTCTGGTTCATGGCTCTTTTGAGCGGGCGCAAAATAAGGGTGGTCAAAAACCACATCAAAACACTTGCAAGCACAAACATCATGCGCCAGCTTGGCGTGTGCAAAGGCCGCTCCTTATACGCTGCAAACAGGCTGGGCGCAAATGACAGGCAGATTAACAATCTGATGAAGTTTTACAAGCAAAACATTCGGAGTAAAATGGGGTTATGAAACTAAGCATAGTAACATTAACTTATAACAAGCTGGAGTATACAAAAAAGTTCATAGAAAGCCTATACAGGTATACAAAAGACTTTGAGCTGATTCTTGTGGATAATGGCTCAACAGACGGCACAAGGGAGTACTTAAAAAGTTTGAATAATGTTAAGCTTATTCTAAACGATGAGAACAAAGGGTTTTCCAAGGGCAACAATCAGGGGATTGAGATTGCAGAAGGCGAGTACATTGGCTTCTTGAATAACGACATTTTGCTTTATCCTGACTGGTTTGAAAAAATAGAAGCGGTGTTTGAAAAAGAAAACGCGGCATTTGTATCACCAAGACACATAAACCCGCACTACGACACGACTGACGAAAAGACTTATATCGAGTATTTCAAAAAGAATTTTGACTACAGACAAAACTACGAAAAAAGCTTCGATGAGTGCGTGTTTTCCTGTGTCATCACAAAAAGAGATGTGATAGATAAAATCGGCACCTTTGACGAAAACTATGCACAGGCTTTTTTTGAGGACAATGACTTTAAATACAGGGCAATACAGGCAGGCTACGGAGTTTTTGTATGTAATGAAGTGTGTTTCTTCCACTTTGGTTCAATAACCTCGAAGAATCTCAGCCAAAACCTTGAAACAAATCGCGCTTACTATTATTCAAAATACCCGTTTGCAGAGTATTTATCAATCTCTGGGGCTGAAAAATACCAGCTCCAGCGAATGACCCGACAGTTTAAGTCGTTTCCGCTGAATAAGATTTATGAGATTTATGTTCTTGGAACCAAAATCAAAAACAGACTGAAAAAAGGAGTATTCAAACGTTGAAGCTGCTTTTTGACTGCACGGAATTATCCTATTATAAAGAAGATTCAGGCCACAGAGCCGGAGTGTTTAATGTTGCACTGAATCTGTTTTTGGAGCTAAAAAAACGCGGAATTGATATAACATTTAGCTGCGATTATCGTAGACACAGGTTTATGAAAGAGATTGAAAAGTTTTCCGATATTCCGTTACTTGAAGAGCACTCTGTGCTGAACAAATTCTGGGGCTGGCTAATCTACACAACAAGGAATTTTCCGGTTAGATTCAAGTACGCAAACTTGATTCTCACACGCTTTTACGACAGATATTTTTACAAGGTTAATAAAAAGAATCTGGAACAGCTCAAAGATTTTGACGCGTATTTTGCACCGTTTACACCGGGCTCTAAAGAAATTAAAGCATCTGATTTAAAGCGTTTCCGGATGATTCATGACATAATTCCGATTATGGACGAAGGTGTTTCAAAAAGCCCTAAAGACTGGCACTACAAGATTTACAATGCGATTAACGAAAGAGATTTTTATGTAACAAACTCCGAATCCACAAGACAGGATGTTTTGGATTATTTTCCATTCATAAAACCTGAAAACATAAAAACCACCCTTCTCGGTGCAAACGGGAAGTTTAAGCCCTCAAAAACAGATGAGCCGCGCAAATATGTGTTTTCGCTCTGCACACTCGGGAAGAGGAAGAA
>CANAXK010000138.1 GCA_947365485.1 uncultured bacterium | reverse complement strand
CAGTATCAAGATTCCTGCCGGTGTATCAAGCGGGCAGTCGTTGAGATTAAAGCAGCTCGGGCTTCCGAAAACTTCCGGTTTTGGAGATTTGAATGCGAAGATAAAGATTGTTGTTCCGAAGAACATGTCGAAGGAAGTTGTTGATTTATACAAGAAAATTCAGGAGCTTAGCAGCTAGCCCATGATTACATATCCTCTATTTATTTGATGTCAAATTATAAAAAATCTTATAAACTAGATTTATCAAATGGGGAGAGATATGGGTAAATCGAATTTAAAAGTAAAAAAAATCAGCAAAAATGCTAACTTAAAAGTCGTTGACGACAACGCTGTCAAAACCACGGCTTACAGTGACATAAACCTTAAAAAGTGGCGTGATTATGAACACGTTAAAACAGATACTTTGTGGGAATTTCCGAACCGATTAAAAGAAGGCGGACACTCTAACGAGTACCACGGAAACTACATACCGCAAATCGCGCAGCAGATTTACGAAAGATTCACCAAAGAAGGCGATGTTGTGCTAGACATGTTCTTTGGCTCCGGAACATCCGGCATTGAAGCCCTGAACATGAACAGAAGATGCATCGGGGTTGAACTTAAAGACGAGCTTGCAGAAGCTGTTTCTGAAAAATTCACTCCGAAACAGCTTGTAACAGACGTAAACATCATTTGTGCAGATTCAGCTAGCGAGATTGCCAAAGAAAAAGTTCAGGCAAGACTTGATATCATGGGCAAAAAACAGGCGCAGCTTCTGATGCTCCATCCGCCTTACGATGATATTATCAAATTTTCTGATAAGAAAGAAGACCTTTCAAACTGCGCTACAACAGAAGAGTTTTACGACCTGTTTGAAAAAGTTGCGAAAAACGGGTATGACCTTCTTGAAAAAGGACGTTTTGCCTGTCTGATTATTGGTGACAAGTACGCTAATTCACAGCATATTCCGCTCGGATTTGAATGCATGGCAAGAATGAACAAGCTTGGGTTCATCACAAAAGCTATTATCATCAAAGACATGCAAGGAAATGAAAGAGCGAAGGGTAAAACTGCTAACCTTTGGAGATACCGTGCTCTGGCTGGCGGGTTCTACATCTTCAAGCACGAGTATGTAATGGTGTTCCAAAAAGTATGATAAAAAATACTGACAAAGGACTTCTTGTTAAGATAAAAATTGTTCCAAATTCTTCAAAAAACGGATTGGTTATTGAAGACGGGTTTATAAAGGTTAAAGTAACGGCGCAGCCGGTCGAAAATAAAGCAAACAAAGCTTTGATTGAGTATCTTTCAAAGCTTTTTAAACTGCCAAAAACCAGCATTGAAATTGTTAAAGGTGAGACCTCGAAAGAAAAGACCCTGTTTTTTTCAACAACGGATGAAGAAAAGAAAGATTTTATAATTTCTCAATTGACAAAATAGGCGAAAAAATATACTATAGGTATATAGTATTAGTTTATTAGATGCAATGAAGGTGTTTATATATGTATAAGCGTTGGTATGATGTTGACCCTACTGTGAGTCTGGCTGTGAGCCTTATGCGGAATGCAAATATCATGACTCAGTATAAGTGTGCGGATATTATAGTCAAAAAATCCAAAGACAACGGAATCGATTTGGCTGAAAACATCCTGACTGACGCGTTTACCTATGTTCTTAGACGCTGGTATGATACTGACCAGAAGATTGCAGAGTCTTTTGAGTACCTAAAATCCTTGCCTGATGAGCTTCAAAAAGAAGCAGCTTTGGATATTATCAATTTCCTTCAGGAAGAAGAAACACACTCTTAGAATATGGAAGCTCTTGTTAAACTGATCACAAACCCTGCGCTAATCTCTGTTCTGCTTCTTTGTATTCTCTGCGTGAGAAAAATTAATGTGCTTCTTGCAATAATTATTTCAACAATCACAGCAGGCCTGCTTTCCGGAATGCGGATAAAAAACGTGATGGATACGTTTATTTCCGGCATGGGCGGAAACTCTGAAACCGCTTTGAGCTATATTCTGCTCGGCGCGTTTGCTGCAACCATGGCTCATTCAGGATTCACCAATGTCATTTCTGAAAAAATAACAAAGATTGTTGCAGGAAAAAAACTTATCCTGCTTGGAATTCTGACCCTGATTGCAATGGCTTCCCAGAACATCATACCAATTCATATCGCGTTTATTCCGATTATTATTCCTCCGCTTTTGAGCACAATGAATAAACTCCAAATTGATAGACGCGCAGTTGCAAGCGTTCTGGCTTTTGGTTTGAAAATGCCTTATATTGCAATACCGGCAGGCTTTGGACTCATATTTCAAAACCTTATTGCTGATAACATGATTCAAAACGGAGTCTCTGTTGTAAGAGGCGATGTCTGGAAATCCACCCTGATACTTGGACTTGGAATGATTGCTGGACTTCTGGTTGCAGTATTTGTTTCGTATCGAAAACCGCGCAAATACGAAGACAAGCCGATTTCAACAACTCCTAATAACGAATCAAAATTTGTCCCGAAACACTGGTTTGTAATCCTTGCAGCACTTGCGACATTTGTGGTGCAGCTTTTGACTCAATCCTTGCCGCTGGGCGCACTTGTGGGGCTCGGGATAATTTTCTCGTTCGGAGTGATTCCTCAAAACAAAATGGATCACATGATGAATGAAGGCATTTATCTGATGGGCTATGTCGCATTTGTTATGCTTGTCGCAGCCGGATTTGCATCTGTTTTAAAGGCTACAGGCTCGATTGACAGCCTTGTAAACCTGATAATGAACTACCTGCCTGCAAATATTATTCTGACTTCGTTTATAATCCTTATTCTGGGGCTCTTTATAACAATCGGAATCGGAACTTCCTTTGGCACTATCCCGATTCTTGCTGTACTCTTTGTTCCGGTATGTATAAACCTCGGGCTCAACACAGAGCAAATCATTGTCCTGATTGCAGCAGCAGCTGCTCTCGGGGATGCGGGCTCTCCAGCTTCTGATACAACTCTCGGGCCGACTTCCGGATTAAATGCAGACGGTCAGCACAACCACATTTTTGACACCTGCATTCCGACTTTTGTTCATTATAATGCTGCGTTAATTGCGTTTGCCCTTTTAGGAATCTGGCTCTTAGGGTAATTAACCGTTCAATCCGAAGTTAAAGTCTGACTGGATGTTGTTTGTTAACATTGACTTCATTGATTCCATATAAGCATTGACTTCTTCTAATTCAGCACTGTCAGTTGTAATCTGTGCGTCCAAAGCTGTTTCCCAAGCTGTCAATTCATCTAACTGGTCTTGATAAAGTGCTGTGATTCTGTCGATTTGGTCTTCAAAATCAGGGATTTGAGTGTAATCTTTGTACTGTGCCTGAAGCTCAGGATCGCTTTCATATAATGATTTGAAGTAGTCTCTGATTGAGTGGCTTTCAGATGATTTCAAAGACTGAGCATCTGCCTGTGAATAAGTTGCAAGAGTCTTCTGATTCTGGTATTGAGTGATTTCCAGATTCAATTGGTTTCTTCTCAACTTATAGCTTAAAAGTGTTTCGTGTAAATTTGCGATTGCCATCTTTGTTCACCATCTTTTTTTAAATCTTACATATATATAAAGTATTTAAAAATGAACTAATTTCAAAGAGGATAAAATTTGTTACAAAACTTTACACTTGACCTTAAGCGCGCTATTTAGAATTGTTTTGGATTAATCCTTTTATTGCTTCGACAGCAGTTTTGATAGCAGAATCAGTGTCGTGTACAACAGGGTTTTCAAGCCCTTGTTTTTCGCGCTCCTGATTAGCAACAACGAGGAAGATTGAGCCGACTTTAACCTTGAGGTAGCTTGCAACGATAAACAGGGCTGCTGATTCCATTTCAGACGCGAGGCAGCCGAGCTTAATCCATGCGTTCCATTTGTTAAGAAGCTCGTAGCTTACCGGCATCTTTTCAGGGCTGTGCTGACCGTAGAAGGAGTCTTTGCACTGAACAACTCCGGCATGATAAGGCTGGTTGAGCTTTTGAGCGGAGTTTATGAGTGCTGTTACCATCTCGTAATCAGCGACTGCCGGAAATTCAATCGGGGCGTACTCTTTTGTGGTGCCTTCCATGCGGATTGCGCCGGTTGCGATAACCAAATCACCGCTTTTTACGTCTAAATCCATCCCGCCACAGGTTCCGACTCTGATGAAATATTTAGCGCCGACTTTAACGAGCTCTTCTAAAGCGATTGCAGCAGAAGGGCCGCCAATACCGGTTGAGGTTACGCTCACCTTGACTCCGTTGAGGTATCCGGTGTAGGTCGTGTATTCTCTTCTATCAGCAACGAGTTTTGCATCGTCGAAATATTTTGCAATCTTTTCGCATCTTTTAGGGTCGCCCGGCAAAATAACGTATTCACCGATATCTCCGGGTTTTAAGCCGATATGGTACTGGGTATTGTCTTCTGAATATTTCATTAAAATCTCCTTTTGAAAAGTTTATTTTAACAACAAGAAAGAGGCATGTCAAATAAGCGGCTAAGAAGCCAGGCAGCTGGGCAGCTAAGCTTGTTAATAAAATAAACTCATCCGCAGCCGTTCGCGAGACGTGAGGCGAACGCTACGGTTGCCGCGAAGAGGGGGGGGGCATCTGCCTAGCTGCTCAGCTGCTTAACTTCCCGGCTGCCTGCTTATCACCTGATCCCTGTCAGGCCCGACGCTCACAATCCCGATTGGCGCGCCGATTAAATCCTCGACTTTTTCGATGTACTTTTTCGCATTCTCCGGCAAATCTTTGTAATTCCTGATTCCGCTTAAAGATGTTTTCCAGCCCGGCATGGTCT
>CANAXK010000137.1 GCA_947365485.1 uncultured bacterium | reverse complement strand
GTTGTGGCAAAGGGCGTGGATTATCTTGCGTTCCAGATTAGAGAGATTGCAAAAGAAAACAATGTCCCGATTGTTGAAAACAGGCCTGTGGCAAGGGCTTTGTATAACACTGTTCCGGTTGACGGAATAATCCCTTCTGATTTGTATGTTGCAGTTGCTGAAATTCTCGCTTATGTTTACCGGACGAAAAACGAAGGGAATTAATAACAATTCTTAACCATATTGCCATATTAACCCTGATGATGATAAAATGATAGTTGGAGAGGTATACCTGCTTGGGGAAACAATAGGGTAGATGGATTTAACTAAATTATCGAAAATACTGAGTAATAATGACATAGTCCTTGCAATAGGCCTTGTTGTCATTGTTTGTATGATGGTGATTCCGCTTCCCGCTCCGCTTCTGGATCTGCTGCTCACAGTAAATATCTCGCTTGCGGTTGTTATCCTTCTTGTTTGCCTGTATACACAGGAACCTCTGGATTACTCTTCTTTCCCTACAGTGCTCTTGATTGCAACCCTTTTCAGGCTGGGGCTGAACGTAAGCTCCACGCGATTGATTCTGCTCCACGGCGAGGCGGGAAACGTAATCAGTTCCTTTGGTGAGTTCGTTGTCGGCGGGAATTACGTTGTCGGAGCTGTTATATTCTGTATTCTGGTCTTGATTAACTTCATGGTTATTACAGGCGGTGCAACTCGTGTTGCTGAAGTTTCTGCAAGATTTACCTTGGATAAAATGCCAGGTAAGCAGTTGAGTATTGACGCTGATTTGAACTCCGGATTGATTGATGAAGAACAGGCAAAAGAAAGACGACGCAAACTTGAAAGAGAAACAGATTTCTACGGAACAATGGACGGTGCTTCCAAGTTCGTAAAAGGCGATGCAACCGCCGGTATTGTAATTACCGTTATAAATATTGTGGGCGGTTTGATTATCGGGGTTATACAGCTTCACATGAATGTGCAGTCAGCGCTTTCAACTTATACAATATTAACAGTCGGTGACGGCCTTGTGTCCCAGATTCCGGCACTTTTGATTTCTACTGCAACAGGTTTGATTGTATCCCGTGCTACAGGAAAAGACGAGTCGCTTTCCGCTGATATCAAGAACGAAATGTTTTCTGACCCGAGAGTACTCGGGGTTGTTGCAGGGCTCTTGGGCTTTATGGGTATAGTTCCCGGCATGCCGACGCTTCCGTTTTTGATAATAGCAGGTGTTGCCGGTGCAATGGCGTTTATGAAGACTAAAGAGAAAAAAGAAATTATCCAGACTCAGGAAGCCCAGCAGATTGCGCAGGAACAGCAGGAAAAGCTTGGCAAAAAAGAAAAACGCGCAAAAGCTACAAGAGAAAGTGTCATGGAGCTTTTGAATGTGGATACAATAGAAATCGAGGTTGGCTACAGACTTGTCCAGCTGCTTAACGTTGAGATGGGCGGTGACCTGCTTGAACGTATTGCGCAAATCAGACGCCAGACTGCTTTAGATTTAGGGATTGTGCTTCCGTCTATCCGTGTAAGAGATAATTTGCAGCTCTCTCCAAACTCTTATCAAATCAAGTTAAAGGGTGTTGCGCTTGAATCGGGTGAGGTTTATCCAGAGAGGTATCTTGCGATGTGTGCGGGCGATCCTGTCGGGAATCTTGCAATAAACGGGATTCACGCAATCGAGCCGGCGTTCGGGCTTCCGGCTTTGTGGATTGAAGGCAAGGACAAAGACCTTGCTGAAATGTCTGGTTACACGGTTGTTTCAGCGTCAGCGGTTATTTCAACCCATATTACGGAGGTTATCAAGAAATGCTCGTCTGAAATCCTTTCAAGGTTCGATGTTCAGCAGCTTATTGATAACCTTAAGAAAGAGGTTTCAGAGGATTATGTTAACGATATTATGCGTGATATCACCGTTGGTGATGTTCAGCTTGTAATGCAAAACCTTTTAAAAGAGGGGGTTGCGGTGCGTGACCTGAAAACGATTCTTGAGACAATCAGTTTGCAGGCGAAAGTTAATAAGAATCCTGGGTATTTGACAGAGCATGTGCGTCAGGCGCTTTCCAGAAACATTTGCAAGCAGAACCTTGCAGACACCGGCGAGCTTTATGTTATCACCCTTGCGCCGGATGTTGAGAACACTATTGCAAAAGGCGCTAGCCCTGACGGGCAGAGTGTTACGCTTGACCCGAGCTTTACGCGGAATATGTTTGACCGCATGAATCTTGAATTGGAAAAAGCGATTACTGCAACCGGAAATCAGCCTGTAATCCTGTGTTCTTCGCCAATCAGGCTTTTGTTTAGAAAACTTGTTGAAAGAACTTATCCGCAAATTGCAATTATGTCATATAATGAGATTAGCCCGAATGTTAAGGTTAAATCTGTTGGTATGGTGAAAGTATAAACTATTAATGAAAGGATAAAAATGAGAGAACTTATAAAAAACGACCAGTTAGTTACAATTGTCCCGCAGGATTTTAAGAACACTAATAAGGGTAAGGTTCTTGATGTTTCTATGGACGGGTTCAGAATGGAGCTTAAGTACAAGCCAGAAGGGCTTATCGTTAACCATATTTGCGATTTTTATTCTTTCACTGATAACGGGTATTTATATTTTGAATCCTATATTCAGAGGCTGGAAAACAATGTTGTAACGATTGCAAACCCAGTGAAACACAGATTTCTTCAGCGCCGTAAGTTTACCCGTATCAAGTTCCTTGAGGATATGGAACTTATATCGGGTGAAATTGTACACAAAATCCGCACACTTGACCTTTCAGCCGGCGGAATGAAGGTTACAACAGATGAAAATATTGATATTGAAAAGACTTACGATGTTTGTATAAAACTAAGCGAAGAACAGGTTATCAAGTGCAAGTACCAGCTTATCAGGGTGGAAAAAAATGATAACGGCAGGTACACAATTTCAGGTCGGTTTGTAAGTTTAAGCAATATTGACAAGATGACGCTTGTACAGTTCTGTATGAAAAAAGACATGGAGAATCTTAATAAGGCTGGAAAATAATGGGCTACACAGAGAATTTCAGATTACTATTTGTTGTTTTGACTATTATCATAATTGGTACAGTAAGTATTGCCAAAATTGGTGTGATTGATGCCCATGCAGTATTTACGACCTCTGCAATTCTTGTTCCGGCTGTTATTGTTATGGGATATCTTGGCCAGAAAATGGGTGAAATTGTTGATAACCCTAAAAACAGGGATGATGCTGATTATAAGATAGCGGTTTTGAACGCGCTTAAGAAAATGGATAAATCAATTACGCTTCAGGAGCTTAACGAAAAACTTACCAAACAGGTTGCAGAACCTGATTTGCCGGACGCTCCGGAAGGTGAAGACGATATTGATGTATAATATTGAGCTTTTTGTTACCCCTAATGTAACACAATACTCATTGTGTTACATTATACCATCATGCTGGTTGTAATGCAACTATATCCAGTGTTTCATTTTTAGCAATTTTTCCATTCATCCTACTTGTAGGCTCAAAACAGGCTAAAAAGCACCAAGCCTGTAGGCCAGATACAATAAGGACAAGACGGTCTACTCCTGTCGCCCATGTAACACAATACTCATTGTGTTACATTCAATGCTCTCCCAAACAAGAATAGAAAGGAAAAGAACGTGAAACAAACCGGATTTTCATTGATGGAAATGATGATAGTGCTGCTCATCATGTCTATAATCGCCGCAGCTACCGCCCCAATCGTAAGCAAAAAGATGAGCAAAAGCGCCTCCTCATCAAACTCCAATCCATGGGTCTTTATCGATACCAAAGGCAACGCAGCCTTTAACATGGCAGGCAAAGACGTAACAGCAGTAATCGGAGCATCTAAAGTCCCAACAGGCGTAAGTACAAGACTCTACATCGACTGCGGTAACTCCAACTCACAACTCACCTTCGGCAAAGGCGATGAAGTTATGCAAGTAACAGCAGACCCGGCAGGTAGAGCCGGTATATCCAGCGCAACCATCCCTTCAAATTCAATCGCATTTGGCAGCAACCAATCACTGTCAGGTACCAATACAGTAACAATCGGCAATAGCGCACAGACAACAGCAGATTATTCTACAGCTGTCGGCACGGAGTCAAAAGCCGGCTCGGCATCCTTGGCCGGGGGTTACAAAGCAGAGGCAGGCTCAACCTCCATTGCCCTCGGGCCCTATACAAGAGCAACCGGAACATCAAGTGTTGCAGTTGGATACTTTGGCAACGATTCTGGTGCCCTCGGGAATAACAGTATTGCAATCGGAAGCAACAATGTAAAAGCAGTAAGCAATAACAGTATAGCTATTGGAAACGGAGCCCAAACAGATAGCGCTAATAGTGCAAGCGGCTCAGTAGCTATTGGCTTAGGCGCTCTGGCACAGAAAAATACGGCTGGTTATGGCGCCCCAGTTGCTATTGGAGAATACCCAGTTGCAAAAGGTACAGCCTCGCTTGCTATAGGCTCTTTTGTCGCAACCGGAACATCTAGTGCTAGTATAAAAACTACAGCAAGCGCCCACGCCTCAACCGCTATTGGCGGCGGAGCAGAAGCAACAAAAAAATTTGCAACAGCTTTGGGCTGCCGAGCTCAAGCCAAAGGTGAATACTCCGTTGCAATCGGATGCGACGCTAAAACATCAACAAACTACCAGATTGTTTTGGGAACACCAAGTCATACTGTATACATTCCGGGGAATCTCGTTGTGGACGGCGATGTACGTTTTAGAAGACACGCATATATTGGTGAGAACTTAAGCGGTGATGATGTTGCTATCTGGGCTCATTTGGGCAATGGCGGAAAACGCGGTGGTA
>CANAXK010000136.1 GCA_947365485.1 uncultured bacterium | reverse complement strand
TAGGTATGTACCAGCCGGGTTCAAATCCGAAGCTTGATATTGCAATCGAGATGATGCCCAAGATTAACGCGTTTTTGCAGCAAAGAACAAGTGACAGTGTAAACATGCAGAATACAATTGAGACATTAATCGGCATGATGTCCGGTGTGGACATATAAAAAAAACCACTTCAAGCGAAAGTGGTAAGGAAAAAAGGGAAAAGGGAAGTTATATAAGGTAATAACACATGCTAAATTTACAATATTATTACCTGTGTTTTAAATCTTTTTAGCTGAATATACCGAATGTTCTCTCAATATTGTCGTTTCTAACCTGCTTAATAGAATCCATCTCGGTTTTTATAGCAGTTCTCTCTGTTTCGAGATTGCTCAAATCTCTGTCGTATTTTGAATCCTTGCGATTAATTATTGAAAGTTCGTGTTTGTATTCTGCCTCTGCTTTCTTCATATCAGCATCGTTCTGCGCTTCCTGCAAATAGTTCTGGTTTGTGCTTGTTGCAACACTTGTTTCTTTCCATTCATTACCGTTGAATGTGCTGATTGTAACCATACCTGATTCAACCATGTTGTTAAACCAAGTATTTGCTTCATCCCCTGAAACATACTGCGGGTCGATAACTTCGCACCCGCCAGCTGCCTGAATCTGGTCAAACAGGTTCAGATAATACTGAAATTCGCTTTGTGCAACACCCCAATCAACTTTGGTGTCGTATTCTGCCTCTTCGGAGATTTCTGTATTCTGGCTGTCGCCTTTGTTTAAGCGCTGGTAATTATAGATTTCCTTAACATAGGTATCATTACCGTATAACATGTCTCTAAATGCAGACAGAGCTTTTCTCTTGTCGCTGTCTGTTTCTGCGTTTGTAATTTCGTCGTATGCAGCAGTAAGTTTTGAATCATCTTTATGGCTTTCGAAGACTTTTTTCTCAACATCAGTCATGTACAGGTTAAAATTACCATTATCGGCTTTACCGTCACCATAATTTTCCTGTGCAGCACCAATACCAACCTGAGCACCCATTGAAGTATCAGGGTCGTCCCAGCTGTCATTGTGGCTCAAGCCGAGCATTGCAAATGCAAAAGAGTATTTGTCGTTGCTAAAACCTTCATAAGCTTCTGCAGTCTTGTCATCAACAATAACCTTGCCGGTCTTGTTGTTTGTAAGAGAATACTGCATAAATCTGTTAGCGTCGTATCCGCAAACTGTAGAGAAGTTTGCATCAACAAATCTGCGGGTTCCGTCTCCGTTACTAAAAGCAACCTGAATTTTGGTGGCATCCAAAGCATCACAGTAGTCCTGATACAACTTGTCTTGTTGAGTTGCCAGAGCTATCTTCTGACTCTCGATATTTTGAGCTTTGTACTCAATATCCTGGAGCCTGCTTGTAAGCGTTAATAATCTAGCTTGTGACGCTGCCATTCCCATTTTTGTAGTTGTCCTTTGTTGCTTCCCTTGTATTATTGTTTACGGCACGATTTACAAAAAACTTTAGGATTTTAAAAAAAATTGTTACAAAACTTTACATCTTTATTGTTCGGGATTAAATTATAATAAGAGTAAGCAGAATTGCGGGGAGATTGATGGACGATTTTAAACACTATACGGTTATGCTCAATGAGGCTGTGGATGCACTGGAGTGCCAAGATGGCAAGATTTATGTTGACTGCACGCTTGGAGGCGGGGGGCACAGCGAGCTTATTCTAAAGAGGATTTCTCCAAACGGAAGGTTGATTGCTTTTGACATTGACGACGAGGCAATTGCGCACGCAAAAGAGAGGCTAAAGGATTATCCTAATCTTACAATCGTAAAATCGTCTTACACAAACATAAAGGCGGAGCTTGAAAAACTCGGTATCAAGGAGATTACAGGCGGTGTAATCCTTGATTTAGGTGCGTCTTATCACCAGTTAACCAAGCAGGAGCGCGGGTTTTCGTTTTCAAAGGATGCGCCGCTTGATATGAGATTTGACATGGAAAGTGAGTTTTCGGCTTACAATGTTGTTAACGGGTATTCTGAATCAGAGTTGGTAAGGATTTTCAGCGAGTATGGAGAAGAGAGATTTTCAAAAAGGATTGCAAAAAAGATTGTCGAAGTTAGAAGGGCTAAGGAGATTAGAACAACGAAAGAGCTGGCTGATATTATTATCAGTGCGACTCCTCGGGTTAAGTCTAATATACACCCTGCTACAAGAGTGTTTCAGGCTATTCGCATAGAAGTTAACAATGAGTTAAAAAATGTAAATTTTGTACTGCATGACATATTGGATTTATTAGGCGATGGTGGTATAATTTCTGTAATAAGTTTTCATTCTTTAGAAGATAGGATAGTGAAACAAATCTTCAAGTTTGAAAGCCAGAAGTGCAGATGCAATGAGATGATTTGCAAATGCCCGCCGCCAAGAATAGAACTGGTTAATAAAAAACCTATAATGGCAAGTGAAAAGGAGATTTTGGAGAACCCGCCGTCGCGGAGCGCTAAACTTAGAATAGTCAGAAGGATTAATTGACGGACTAAGCGGCGTTATTTTAAAATTGGGAGCAGAGGAGTTATAAATTGGTTTCGGCTTATAAAATCAACAACAAATCACAAAACGTAAGAAATTTAGACAGCTTTATAAAAAAGTTTTCGGGTGAGACTAAAAAAGAGTACACTGTTGAAGAAGAAAAATCTTTTGTTGACAAGTCTATTCAAAAATTAGCTGTTAATAGTATAATAGAAGGGTACTTTCCTAAGGAGAATCTTGTAAGAGACATGGCTATAAAAAGAGTGAACAAAACTTTATGCGTCATATTGAGCTTGCTAATCACAACAGTGGTTATAAGCTACTATTTTGTTATCTCTTGCGAGATGAAGCTCAATGATTTGAGCAGACAAACAATAATCCTTAACAACGAAAACGAAGAGCTTCAAAACAAGCTTGACACCCTAAAATCATTCAACAATGTGGACAAAACCCTGCAGCAGAACAACATTCTGCAAAGAGCAGGTCAGGTTATTGAAACACCTCAAATCACGGTTGATACAACAGCTTCTGCAAAGCAATCAACTGTTAAGAAAATGTTTAACTACGCAATAGGTTTTTAACCGATGTTTAAACTTGTCTGCGGTGCCGGTAATGAAGATGTTGAGAGCGTAAAACGCCTTGTATATGTTTATGCAAAAGCAGGCTGCGAGTACTTTGACCTCTCTGCAAGAAAAGAGATTCTTGAGGCTGCTAAAGAGGCGCAGAGGATTGCAGGCATAGATGACCTTCACTACTGCGTAAGCGTTGGTATAAAAGGAGATAGACACATCTCCAAGGCTTCAATCAGAAGCAGTATTTGTATCAAATGCGGGACTTGTTTTAGAAACTGCCCAAATGATGCGATTTACTCCTCAATTATAGTTGACGAGAAGAAATGCATTGGCTGCGGAACATGCGCAAAAAAATGCCCGACAGGCGCAATGACAATGATCGAAAAAGACATAAACGTCAAGGAAATCCTGCCTTATATGGTTGCAAACGGGGTTGAGATGCTTGAGCTTCATATTATGGGGCACGACAAAAAGGACTTGGATTACAAGTGGAATGTAATCAATGAGTGCAATCCTAAATATGCATCCATCTGCATTGACCGCGAGAATTTCGGCAACAAAGAGGTTCTGGAGCGCATACGCGGGATGATCGCGCACAGAAAGCCTTACACAACAATTGTACAGGCAGACGGAATGCCGATGAGCGGGTGTGATGATACGTTCAAGACCACTTTGCAGGCTGTTGCAATGGCAGAAATTATTCAGAACGTGAATCTGCCTGTGCATGTAATGATTTCAGGCGGCACGAACTCAAAGACTGCGGAGCTTGCAAAGCTTTGCGGGATTAATTATTGGGGGATTGCAATTGGTTCCTGGGCGAGAAAGGTTGTGAAGCCTTATATAAATGCTGCGGATTTTTGGAGTAATGAAGAGGTGCAAAATAAGGCTATTGGAGAAGCCAGGAAGTTAGTAGAGAGTATATAAAAGTCCCCTCACCCCAGCCCTCTCCCTATGGAGAGGGAGTACGCGCAAGCCGCTCTATATGTGTTTAAACAAAAAAACATGGCATCCGGATAATCCGAACACCATGTTTTTCCAAAATAATGTCAAACTACTTGATTTCAATAGTAGCGCCAGCAGCTTCAAGCTGTTTCTTGATAGCTTCAGCTTCGTCTTTCTTAACGCCTTCTTTAACAGCCTTAGGAGCACCGTCAACAAGGTCTTTAGCTTCTTTCAAGCCAAGGCCAGTGATGCCTCTAACTTCTTTAAGAACAGCGATTTTCTTATCAGCTGGAACAGAAGCAAGGATTACGTTTACTTCAGCATCAGCATCTTCAGCAGGAGCAGCAGCGCCAGCAGCAGGAGCAGCAGCTACAGCTACAGGAGCAGCAGCAGATACGCCGAATTTTTCTTCCATAGCTTTTACTAATTCAGCAGCTTCTAATAAAGTTAATTTTTCAATTGATTCTAAAATAGATTCGATACTCATTGTTTTTCTCCTTTTATTTTAAGTTTGAGTTGTAATACGTTTAATACGGCAAAGCCGTGTTTAGCACGCTAAACTAAGCGGCTTTCTGGTCTCTAACAGCTGCGATAGCTCTAACAAGAGAGGACATAACAGCGTTGACAGAGTTTGCGATACCAGATGCAGGTGAGTTGATGCAGCCAAGCATTTTTGCGTAGATTTCTTCTTTTGAAGGAAGAGTTGCAAGTGCTTTTGCTTCTTCAGCAGACATAAGCTTGCCATCAAGAACAGCACCAAGGATTTCGCCTTTTTTGGTTTCTTTGATAAACTGTGATAAAGCCTTAGCTGGTGCAACCTGATCTTCGAACCCGAATGCTAATGCGATAGGTCCTTTCATAGAATCAGTTAACACTTCGTAAGGAGTGCCTTTT
>CANAXK010000135.1 GCA_947365485.1 uncultured bacterium | reverse complement strand
CGTAGACAAGGTGCTTTGCATATTCCCGTTTGAAGTTGACATGTACAAAGAGCACGGAATTGACGTCCACTACTGCGGACATCCGCTTGTTAAGCAGCTGCCTGAAGCTGCAAACAGAGAAGAGTTTTTTGAAAAACACGGGCTGGACAAAGACAAGCCGCTTGTTTCGATTTTTCCGGGCTCGCGCCCTATTGAGCTTTACTTCCTTGCAAAAACTTTTATCAAGGCTGCAAAGAAGCTACAGAAGCTCCATCCGGAACTACAGTTTTGCATCTCGCATGCACCGAATTTGAGCGACGATGTTTTTGACAAGTACATAAAAAACACCGACTTTAAGGTCATCAGAGGTGAGAATCAGGCTCTGTTAAGCGTTTCTGACTCCTTGATACTTGCATCCGGAACGGTTGCTCTGGAGGCTTCGCTTTACAAGGTGCCAATGATTATCGGGTATCAGGGGCCGTGGTTTATCTACCTTGTGTATTTGCTTGTAAGGTGCATTAACAAAGTATCCCTACCTAACATCATTACCGGCAGGATGATTGTACCAGAGCTTATTCAGTGTAAGTTCAACATTGAGAACATTTGTTACGAGACAGAAAAGCTTCTTTACAACAAGCCTCATCGTGAGGCAACAATTGAGGCGCTCGGCCATGTTAGAGAAAAGCTCTCGGACAAGTATTCTGCGCAGGAAGTTGCCGGAGTAATTTTAGAAGTATTGAAATAAAAGAAAAGGGGAGCTTTGCTTCCCCTGAATTTTCTACAACCTTTTTCTAACCTTATATATATAAAGTCAGCGAAAGATAATTAATTGCCTTTATGTTAAGAAAGTTTACTTTTGGGTGGAAAGGTATTTTCTTGCGCAATCGAACATTGAGGTCATCAGGCCGGAGTTTGAATAAATATTCATGCCTGCTGATTCCAGAACCTGTCTTACGCGGTTTTCCCACATGGTGTAGACTTCCTCTTCCGGCATGTTAAGAGTTTTGCCAATAAGTTTTAGTTCTTTGTAGTCAATTGGTACAGGAAGTGCGCCTCTCAGAATATCAACGATATCAATGCGTTTTTTGCGCGGAAAGGCTTTAAGAAAGGACACGATAGAAAGTTTGTTTTCTTTGATATAATCCTTAAGAGTTTCAACAGACTCATCAATCAAAATCGGCTCCTGCGGGATTCTGTATTCTGCAAACACCTCCGGCTCAACATCCATAACAGTTGCGATTCTTTCGATTGTTGTTCCGCGGGTAGAAAACGGAACTGTCTCATCAATAAGGTTATATACATAAGATAGGGTAACGCCAATCATTTCAGCGAAATCACGTTTATGAAGCGAATTTTTTGTCAGGAATTTTGCAACCTTCTCAGAACTTTTTTCAGGGACTATTTGTTTCATAATTATTACCTCTCTAATTTTGTTAACTATAAGATAAAGGATTGTAAAATTTTTCATAACCCTACTCTTCGGTAACCAACAAGCTGATTTGTATGGAATGTAAAATAAGAAACAGATAAACTCCCAATTGTGCTATACTTAAATCTATGAGGATACTTAAACTCGGACTTAGAAATTACAGGAATTGCGCGGATATCTCTCTGGATTTTGAGAGCCGGAAAACGCTTATTATCGGGAAAAACGCCCAGGGAAAAACAAATATCCTTGAGAGTATTTATTTTTTGTCTGACCTAAAAAGCCCGAGAACATCGACTGTAGCTGATATGATTAAGTTCGGACAACGCAGGTTTGAAATTAGCGCACTTGTTGAAAAAAACAATACAGAAATCGAGCTTGACTATGCTTACAATGAGGACAAGAAACGCGAAATCAAAATCAACAAAGTCAAATCAACCCCAAAAGATTTCAAACTCGTAGTGAAGACGGTTCTTTTTTCAACAAAAGATTTATTGCTCCTAAGAGGTGCTCCTCAAGACAGACGTGACTGGCTGGACAGGGCGATTTCCCAGATTTATCCGGCTTATGATGAAAGATTGTCTAAATACGACAAAATCAGGATTCAAAAAAACAACCTGCTGAAAAACGAAGTAATTGATGAAGCTTTGTTGGATATTTACAACGAGCAACTTGTGATTACGGGCGCGAATATTATATTCTTGAGGAAAAAATTCCTTAAAGAAATCGAAAAAATCGCCTCTGTTAAACACAAAATAATCAGCGACACAGAGGATTTCAGCCTGAATTACACATGTCCGGAAGACGAAGTCGAAGCAATTAGCGAGTATCTTAAAACCGAACTCAATGAAAGACGAAGAGAAGAACTTGCAAGGCGCCAGTCCTGCGTTGGCCCGCACAGGGATGATATAGAGTTTAAGATTAACGGGATTGACGCGGCAAAATTCGCATCGCAGGGTCAGCAAAGAACGCTTGTTCTGTCACTCAAGCTTTCGGAGCTTGAAATCATCAGAGAAAAGACCGGATTTTCTCCGATTCTGCTTCTGGATGACGTGCTTGCAGAGCTTGATGAGACAAGGCAGAATTACCTGCTCAAATCCATTGACAGCGGGACACAAACAATAATCACCTCGGTAGATACCTTATTGTTCGAGGACGAATTTTTAAAAGATGTTAAAATATATAATATAAGAGAAGGGGAAATCGCATGATTTTAGTCACAGGCGGAGCAGGATACATCGGAAGCCATCTTGTAATGGCACTTTTAGAAAAAGGAAAAAACGTCATTGTTTTTGACAGCCTTGAAGTCGGGCACATAGAAACAATCGAAACTCTGAAAAAACATGGAAACCTTAAGTTTGTTCAGGGCAACTTAAAAAATCTTGACGACATACGAGGTGCGTTTCTTGTAAACAAAATCGACACAGTCGTACACTTTGCAGCCTACTCACAGGTTGCAGAAAGCGTGAAAAACCCTCAAAAATATTATTACAACAATGTTTACGGGACATTGAACCTTCTCAATGCTATGCTTGAATTTGGAGTAAAAAAGATTGTGTTCTCCTCAACAGCCGCGACTTACGGCGAGCCTGAATACACCCCGATTGATGAAAACCACCCGCAGCACCCGATTAACCCTTATGGAAAAACAAAGCTCATGATTGAGCACATAATGGACGACTACGACACTGCATACGGTCTGAAATCAGTACGTTTGAGATACTTTAATGTTGCAGGTGCGGATTCAAAAGCAAGAATCGGCGAGTGGCATGAGCCGGAGACACATCTGATTCCGAATGTTTTAAAAGCCACTAGTGACAAGGTTTTCAAAATGTTTGGCGAGGATTACGACACAAAAGATGGAACCTGTGTTCGTGATTACATCAATGTGGAAGACCTTGCGCAGGCGCACATCAAGGCGATTGATTATCTCAAGCAGGGTGGAGAAACAAATTTCTTCAACCTCGGAACAAACGATGGAAACAGTGTAAAAGAAGTTTTTGCAGCCTGTGAAAAAGTCAAGGAAGAAAGCATTCCACTTGAAGTCTGTCCGAGAAGAGAGGGTGACCCTGCAACTCTGGTTGCTGACAACAAAAAAGCAAAGGATGTTTTAAACTGGACTCCTCAAAAGGATTTGGAGCACAGCATAAAGACCGCTTATGATTGGGAAAAAGAGTTAAAGAGCCGGATTAGTGAATAATCTGGACAGTAATATTACGTGAGCGCGGTTTGTTGTCAAAATCCAGAAGTACAACCTGCTGCCATGTACCAAGATTCAGCAGCCCGTCTTTTAGTGCTACATTAACAGAGCTTCCCACAAGTGCTGCTCTTACATGCGCGTAGCCATTTCCGTCATGCCAGATTTCGTCGTGATGGTATTCCATGCCGGTCGGTGCGATTCTTTCGAGCGCTTCTTTCAAATCTTTTACAAGCCCGGGTTCGTATTCAATCGTTGTTACTGCGCTTGTACTGCCCTGGATTGAAATACAGACAAATGCTTCTTTGAGTGCGTGCTGGTAAACACAGTTCTGGACGTGTTTTGTAATATTAATAATATCGTTATTCCCCTGGGTATTTATCACAAAGTTTTCATTAATTATCGGCATCTTTCACCTCTTTTTTTATAAACGAGTGCCGTTTTTTGTAAACAACAACACAAAATATCACAATAACTACAGTAACCGCAAGGATTACGAGCTCCAAGTATTTCTTTACTGCTTCACCGAAGAACATGAGCACAAGGCTCACAAGAAAGAATCTTGCGCCTCGTCCAACAAAGCTTGCGAGGAAGAATTTGAAGAAATTCATATCAAGGATTCCGCTTGCAATCGTAAAAACTTTGTAAGGAATAGGAGTAAATGCAGAGAAGAAGACTGCAAACGAGCCGTATTCTTTGTACATGTTTTCAACCGCGTCGAACTTGTCGTGATTTTTTCTGAACAAGAAATTGAAAACAGGTCGTCCGCCGAACTTCCCGATAAGATACCCTATTACACCGCCAACAGCAGAAGCGATTGTGCAGACAGTTGCGTAATAAAGCGCTTTTTCAGGTTTAGCCAAATCCATTGCAATCAGCAAAAAATCAGGCGGAGGCACAAGAAAAAAGCTTTCCACGCAGGAGTTTATTGCCAGACCCTGCACGCCCATTGTCTGAAACCAGTTATTCATACTCACAAAAATTTCGTGCATAATTTGTCCTATTCTATTACCTTGTACAAAGTTGAAGCGTCCTGAACGCTCACGTTTCCGGTTGGAATAATCAGAACCTCAACTTTCTCTGTCCGATTTGAGTACTCAATCTCAATAATATCGCCTGCTTTTAGTTGTTTCGCAGGTTTTGCAGAATTCCCGTTAACAAGCACGCGCCCCATTTCAGAAACAGTGTTTGCAACGGTTCTTCTCTTTATAAGTCTTGAGACTTTTAAAAACTTATCCAAACGCATTATATTCTTTTAATAACCTCTTTTACTAAAGCTTTAAACTTTGTTTTCGCCTTGTTTGCAGCATCAATTACATCCGCGTGCGAAAGCCCCACTGTGCTTACTCCGGCTGCTGAAT
>CANAXK010000134.1 GCA_947365485.1 uncultured bacterium | reverse complement strand
GCGCCTCAATCGCGTTGATTCTAACCATTGGTGAGGAATCCTGCAAAGATTCTCTCAAAACCTTTAAAACCTTTCTGTTGTTGATATTCAGTTTTCCGAGTGCTTCTATAATCTTTTCTTTAAGAAAAGAAAACTTACCTAAAAACCCGTGTTTTCCGTCAATCAAGGCAACAAGCGGATCAATCGCGCTCGTATCACCAAGGAGCCCGAGTGCAAAAGTTGCGGATTCTTTGACATAAACCGATTTTTCGTCCTCGTCTTTTACAACATCAATCAAAGATTCAACCGCAAACCTGTCACCAATTCGACCAAGAGCATCCGCGCATGCAAGTCGAATTTTATAATTTTCTTTCTTATTATTAAGGCAGTAGAGAAGCGCACCAACAGTTGATGTGTCTTTGTAATTACAAATCGCCTTAGCGCACATTGCCCTCACATTAACGAGGCTGTCAGCATCCTCTCCGGAGCTGTTTTTCATAAGTAGCAAGTCCACAAGTATCGAGAGAGTGGAAGCAGCCCTATGCGCGTCTGTCAATCTGATTACTCCGAGTGTGATTTCAGGATCATTAACATGGAGCAGAAAATAGTTGTATATCTCAACAAGTTCTGTTGAGTCATAAAACTCCTCGAGGTTAGCAAGATTCCGCAAGACATCTGATGCTGTCTCTCTATTAACCCCACAATTTTCCAGTACCTGACTAAAATCTAACACTTTATTCCCCACACAAATACAATACAATAAAAGCCTGAATTTAGCAATAAGACCTGCGTTTCACGTGATGATATATACTATTTTCTTAACATTTCTTTACAATTTGTTTTCAAAAAGGCAATTTTCAGAAATTGAAATACTTTATATATACATAAGAAGATTTTATAAGGAAGAAATAATGAAAGAACAAGAACTAAACGCTACAATGTCAGTTATCGCAGATCCGGAAAAGAATGTTTATAAACTTGAAACAAGACAAGACATCGAAGAAATCCAGAGAATTTGCAGAATTTTCGCTATTTCTGAAAAACAGGGAAACAAGCACAAAATGCTTTCTATCAAGAACCTTGCAACTTTCAGACTTGTTCTTAGCAATAATTAATCAATTACAAAAAACGGCTCATCAAATTGATGAGCCGTTTTTCTACCTCAATTGTTAAGTTTTGTAACAAATAAATCCTTTGGTGAAATTAGGTATTTCTGAAATACTTTATATATATGTAAGATGAAACAAAAGGTATAAAAAGATGGCAAACACAGCAGCATTATTAGGAAACTTATTAAATACTAAAGCAGACATTAACTACTACACACAGCAATCTGTTTTTTGGAACGCTAAATACGAAGCAAACAGCGCCAAGTTGCAAGAGCAGGTTAAGTACGAAGAAAAGTGGGAAAAAGCTTTTGATTCTGCTATTGATAACACAAAAGAACTTAACGTAGGCGGCATCAGAGTTGGTGCTAACAACCAGAACGAAATGCTTGCAGACAAATACGCACACGCAAAAGTTAAGCAATATGACGAAGAATTGTCACTTGAGCTTGCTGATCTTGATATGGAATACGACACAATGAAAACAATGTACGATACAATGCTTGAAGAATTGAGAGCTCAGCAGGAAGGCGAAAAAACAGCTACTTCTACAGCTGCTCAAGACACAGGATTGTTACAATCATAAGGGCTAACGGGCTACTGATAAACCTTAGATGCGTTAAACATCAGAGATGCAATTGTCATAGGTCCGACCCCGCCCGGCACCGGAGATATAAATCCCACAGACGGAGATACAAAATCAAAATCCACATCGCCGGTAAGTTTGCCGTTAGAGTCTCTAAAGATTCCAACGTCAACCACAGAAGAATTTTTCTTAACCATCTTACATCTTACTATTTTTTTACCAACCGCGGATACAACGATATCAGCGGTTTTTATTTTGTCCTCAATATCAGGAGTAAACGAGTGGCATATTGTAACTGTGGCATTGCGTTTCAAAAGCATTTGAGCCATTGGTTTGCCCACAATATTAGAGCGTCCGATTACGACGGCCTCTTTGCCTTCTATCGGAATATTGTATTCATCAAGAAGCATTAAAATTCCCTGCGGTGTTGCAGGATAAAAATACGGCTCAAGTCCGATTGCAAGTCTGCCGACATTTTCAGGAGTAAATCCGTCAACATCCTTCTTAGGTGAAATCGCAAGCACAACCTTGTTCTTATCAATATGTTCAGGAAGCGGCAGTTGTACAAGAATCCCGGTTACATCCTCATCTTGATTCAATTCTTCGATTTTTGAAAGGAGCTCTGTTTCAGTTGCCTCAATCCCGAGTTCGATTACGGTCGATTTTATCCCGACTTTTTCAGCGGCTTTTTTCTTATTATTCACATAAATCCGGCTTGCTGGATTATCGCCCACCAGAATAACCACAAGGTGTGGTTTGTGCTCTAGTTTTGCAACTTTTTCTTTAACCCCTTCAAGAACCTTTAGTGATAATGTTTTTCCGTCCAAAATAACCATTATTTATTCTCCTGCGGAAGGTTCAGGCGGCAGTAAAAGTGTTCAACCGCTTCGTTTATAGATTTGGAATTTCTATCCGGTGCCCCGTCTGCGAGTTCTTTATCAAACGGGATTGTGCCGAGGATTTCCAAATCAGCATCGCTCAAGAGTTCTGAGACAGCTGTCATATCTTCGTTTCCGACTTTGTTCATAACAACGCCCATCTGACCGCCGGCTGCGTATTTAGCAGAAAACTCGCTTATTCTTTTTGCTAGGTTTATTGAATCAACCGTAGGATTTGCAACAATCAGGGTCAAATCAATATCTGTATCAACAAGTTGGTTAAGGTACTTAAGGTCAAATTCGCAGTCAAATAGCACGAAGTCATACCTTTCGTTAAGTCTCTGGCATGCATCATTAATCTGGGCAGTAATCGGGCATCTGCAATCTTTTGCCCCCACAAGCCAGGAGACAATAATATCCACATTCTCATTCAGGCTCACAAGAATATCCTCCATAGCCCATTCAACATATTCGTGTTTAGTCATTCCCTGTGGGATACCTGTTTTATACTCGTGTTTTCCGCTTCTGATACCGTAGATAGTGTTTCTAATATCCAGTCCGAAGGAATGGCCCAACTCGCCTGTCAAGTCGTTATCAAAAAGCAGGATTGATTTTTCAGGAAATGTTTCCTGCAATACTTTCAGAAATGCTTTTGTTATACTTGTTTTCCCGCTTCCGCTTTTTCCTGTGAATGCTATTTTTATTGTCATTTAAACCTCTTTTTTTATTCTAGCATAAAAAAAGTGTGCCGGATTCATCCGGCACACTTTTTGTTATATTTCTCCAAAGAAATTATTCTATATCAGAAGGTTCGCCAACAGACAATTCAGGAGCCCCGAACATACCTTCAATCTCCTCCAAGATTGCAGAAGGTTTGCGAGCCTGATTTCTCTGTGCTGCTCTTTTTTGAGCTTCTTTATCACGTTCCTCGCTTGCAAAAGAGAGGTGGTGATAACCTGTACCAGCAGGAATAAGACGACCGATAATAACGTTTTCTTTCAAACCTCTTAGCAAGTCTTTCTTACCGTCTACAGCTGCTTCTGTAAGGATTCTTGTTGTTTCCTGGAATGAAGCTGCTGAGATGAAGCTTTCAGTGTTCAATGAAGCTTTTGTGATACCGAGTAGCATGTATTCGCAAGTTGCTTCCTGACCGCCGTGTTCCTGAACTGCCTTGTTTTCGTTTTCGAATGTCTGAACTTCTACAAGCTCACCAGGTAACAGGTTAGTGTCACCAGAGTCAACAACACGAACTTTCTTAGTCATCTGACGAACGATGATTTCGATGTGTTTATCCGCAATTTCTACACCTTGTGAGCGGTATACACGTTGAACTTCGTCTACCAGATACTGTTGTGCTTCTTCAGGACCGCAAAGTCTGATAACATCGTGCGGGTTCAAAGGACCGCTTGTTAAAGGCTGACCTTTTTTGATTTTCTGTTTGTTTTGAACCACTATGCTTGCATCTATTGCGAACTTGATTTCTGTTCTTCCACCTTCTTCGGATGCGAGGAACAATCTTGGAACATCGTCTTCGATTTCGATTTCAGCTACACCGTCGTACTCTGCAAGAATTGCGCAGTCTTTTGGTTTTCTTGCTTCAAGAAGTTCTTCAACTCTCGGAAGACCTTGAACGATATCGCCTGTTTTTTCTCTTTCGAATACGAGTGTTGCGAGCATATCGCCTCTTAGTACGAGAGAGCCTTCTTCAACCTGGAGCATTGTACCAGGGCTAATCAAGTACGGACGACCGTTTCTGATTGTTACTGATTTTGCACTTACATCAACAATCTTACCTGAAACAGTAGCAGCTTCCCCTGATTCAGCAAGAACTGTATCAAGTTTAATAAAGTCGCCTTTCTTAACATTTGGTTTTGTTTTTGTTTCGATAACTGTTTCAAAGTTAGAGCAGTTAAGTAGCAATCTTCTTGACTCGCTTACATCGCCCTTGATTGAAGCAACACCGTCATTGAGTGCAAGAACTTCTGTTTTTGCAATAGGAGTCTTAGCATCAATTGTCTGGCCGTTTTCAACGAGCAATTCTGTTTGAAGCGAGTTGTTCATCTTAGAGTTACCTTCAAGTTCACGACGAACAATCAAAGTTTCAAGTACAACAATTTTCAATTCGCCTGAAGCATCAAGCTCTACAAGCCCCTTCAAGTGAGAGAGATAGCCCTGCATTTGAAGAACAAGCGATGTTCTTGTAAGAGTTGCGCCGTCAAGGTTTCTAACTCTTGCACCGTCTTTGTACTGCAACTGGGTTACAGGAACGATATTAATCAATTCATCTGTTGTATTAAATTCAATTGACACTTCCCTTGGTTCAATAAACATTGGCTGAACAGGTCTTACAAGTATCTGGATAGGCTTATCTTCCAAAGATTCTTCTTCGAGAGAAGTTGTATCGATTTCTTCATCCAAATCATCGATATCCAAATCGTCAAAGTCCATTTCCATTA
>CANAXK010000133.1 GCA_947365485.1 uncultured bacterium | reverse complement strand
ATATGTCTTTTACAGAAAGTATCGCACCAAATACGCTTAACAAGCTTGTGGCTAAATGTCAGCCAAGTTTGAAAACATAACCTTGCAGCTCAAAACTTATCTAAATCAAGATTATAAGGAAGAAGATACCGAAGGTGAAGTTAAGGTTGAAGAATACGAAGACATTAATGTTTATAAAAACCTTATGCAAAAAAAAGAAAACTATGTTGTGTCAGCCAAAAATTTTCTTGAAAATATGCAGGAAAGAGGCCTGAACCGCGAGTCTGCACTAACGCTTTACTCTGCCATGAAAAGCTATTCAATCCTAAATTCATTCCAACATAAAAATAATAGTTTTATAAGCGCAAAAAATTAGATTTACGGTTTTTATTATATAATATAAAAGTGTTAGTAAAGAAAATGAGGTTTTCTGACAAGATGAAAAAGATAGTTATTTGTACATTACTAATCGCAGCCGGTGCTGCATCATTGTTGAATGTTAACAACAAAATCGAATCCGCTGCTCCGGATTTCGGGTTCAAAAATTCATACGCAATTACTCTGGGCTATGACAAATCAATGAGCGAAAAAACAATAAAAGCCGCTGTTATTGACAGCTACTTTAGAGATATTGCTAAAAACGGTAAAATTATAAGATGGAACAAAAACTCATTCCCTCTCAATGTGTACATTCAGGACTCTGCAGATGTACCTGATTACTACAGAGAAATCGTTATGAGTGCTTATCAGGCATGGCAGAGAGCTAGCGAAGGGCTTGTAAGGTTTGAGTTTGTTGAAAACGCAGACGAAGCTGATATGAAATGCTATTTCAAAAACACTTCCGATAACAAAAACGCAATCGGTTCTCACGCTTTTTCTGTAAGCGGAAACAAAATTACTGATTCAACAATCGTTTTCAAAAAGACAGACGATAAGAATCACAACCTTGATTCAAAGCAGCTCTTCTCTTCTGCATTGCAGGAAATCGGGCATTCTTTGGGCTTGACAGGCAAGAGTATCAGTATCTACGATGTTATGTACCCGATTGGAACAAAATTTAACACAGAAATCACTCCGCGTGATTTGAAAACGCTTGCGCTTGTTTATTCTGTAGTGCCGGACGTTACAAACGTTCCTCCAACTCCGGAAGAAAAGGCTCAGATGTTTACTGTGGCAGAAATTCTCTCCACGCTCAATGTTCCTGTAAACGACAACACTAATATAGACGAAGTTGTTGCTAACGATATCGCAACCCACCTTGCGCTTGCTGAGCAGCTTAGAAAACGTGCGCAGTACGACAAAGCAGCACAGGAATATCAGGCTGTTGCTCAAATGAAGACAGACAGAAGAAGCAAGTCTGAGGTTTACTACGAAGTTGCTGTTATGTATCTGGACGCAGAAGAATATGAAAAGGCAAAAAGCTGTGCGGAAATCGCATGTGCTACTGACATGAACGATTTGACCAACACGCTTCCTGCTTTGATTGATTACTATACAAAACGTTCTAACTCTGCTGTAGAACAACTGGAAGCAATATTAAAGGAAAATCCTTACAACAAGCACGCTTACAAGCTGTTGTGCCAGATTTACAGAGACAAGCACCATGAAAATCTTTTGAACTCAACCATCAGAAGATACGGCAAAACCGCTGGTGAAATCGAAAAGTAATCCGGAATTATTAATACAAAGGGGCAATGTTACTTGAGTAACATTGCCCCTTTGTTTAGCTCTTAAAATCCGACTATTTTCTAATGCAGATGATTCTCAAACGATTTATATTAGGAGAGTAATCGAAAGGAGCCTCTTAAATGAAAAAAGAGTTAATATTAAGAGAACCTGATTTGTATTTTGATAGTATTCATACTGAGTTAAATAACTTTTTAAGAGATACATTTCTACACCCGAGTTTCTCAAACCCGCTTGACATAAAGAAAAATTCTATCTGGCGTCCGGCAGTAGAGGTCAAGCAAAACGATAAAGAATATAAAGTAAAAGTTCAGCTTCCGGGAGTAAACAAAGACGATATTGACGTGGAATTGGATAATGATTTTATGACAATTACCGCTGAAATCGAGGAAGAAAAGGAACAAAAAGAAGAAAAAGAAAAGAACGAAAAATTCCATACCTGCGAATTTAGGTACGGAAGATACCAGAGAACTCTTTCTTTTGACCAGCCTGTAAAAGCAGACGAAGCAGAAGCAGAATACAAAAACGGCGTTCTGTGTATCAAACTTCCAAAACAAGACATGGAACAGGCAAAAAGTAAAAAACTAACAATCAAATAATTTCGCCACCTTTGACCCACAGGTATGTTTTAGAGAATTTAGGATACCTGTTTATAGAGGCAGAGTCTTCGAGAGGTCATACGTGGTAAAGGGCGGCTTTGAGTCTGCCCTTATATATAAAAAAGAAAAGCCTTACAAAATATTAAGGCTTTTCTTTTTTTATACTAACCATTTGGCTTAATACTATTGTGGAGGGCTTTTTAACCTATTGAACCGGCTGAATGTGCCATGCTTTCGTATGTTTTGAGGTGATTTTGAGTGCTGCTCTGTACATTAGCCGAATGGCTGATAAGTTTTTCAATAAGAATTGTTTCGCGAATCTGAAATAATTCTGCTGATTTTAAAAAAATAGTTCTATGAATGCAATATCTCGCTTAAAAGACTAGTATAATGTATGGCAAAAAGAAGCACAATACACGAGAATATAATTATAGACAAAGGAAAGTGAAATATGAAAGAAAACACTCGTTTAAGAAATTTAGGAATTAACATCAAGAGCGAACGTCTGAGACGCAGCATCTCTCAAGAAAGACTTGCAGAACTTACAAACATCTCAAGAAACTCTGTAAGCTTAATAGAAACAGGCAAAATCAACCCTACAATTTTGAAGGTTATTGATATTGCTAATGCTTTGGACGTAGATATAAAGCTATTGTTAAGAGAAGTTTAAGGGTTATTTATTAACCCTTATTAATAAAAAAATCTAAACCAATCGGTTTAGATTTTTTTAACTTTAAATTGAAAGTTTTATTTTAAACTTTCATCTCTTTTTCAAACCCGAACAATGAGCTAACTGACTCATCGTCGTGGATTCTTGATATTGCCTGACCAAGCAGCGGTGCTATTGAGAGCTGCTTGACATTTGATGGTAAATCTTCCTTAGCCCAAGGAATGGTATTTGTAATAATGCACTCTTCAATAGGTGCATTTTTTAGTCTTTCAATTGCCGGCCCAGAAAATACTGCGTGCGTTGCACCTACGTATACGGCTTTAGCGCCCTTGCTCTTGAGAAGCTTGGAAGCCTCACAGATAGTGCCTGCTGTGTCAATTATATCGTCAAACATCAGACAAACCTTGTTTTCAACATCACCTATGATATGGGCAGCAATTGCTTCGTTGTGCTTGTCACGACGCTTGTCAATAATCGCAATCGGACAGTCAAGCTTCTTGGCAAAATGTCTTGTTCTGTTAGCGCCGCCCATGTCTGGACTTACAGCAACCATTTCATCCGGATTGATGCCAAGACTTTTTACGTAGTCAACAAGAATCGGTGTTGCAAAAATGTGGTCAACAAGAATGTTGAAGAATCCCTGAATCTGCCCTGTGTGCAGGTCAACCGCAAGAACCCTGTTGGCTCCGGCTGTTGTGAGCAGGTCTGCTACAAGCTTGGCTGTGATTGCTTCACGACCAGAAGTCTTTCTGTCCTGGCGCGCATAACCGTAATACGGGATAACCGCCGTGATCGTTTTTGCGCTCGCTCTTTTGAACGCGTCAATCATTATGAGCAATTCCATTAGATTTTCATTAACCGGGTTGCAAATCGGCTGAACCAAAAACACGTCATCACCGCGGATGCTTTCCTTAACCTGAACATAAATTTCGCCGTCAGCAAAATTCTTTACAACCATAGGCCCGACTGTTGTACCAAGATAGTCTGCAATCTCCTGTGCAAGCTTGGGGTTAGAACGGCCTGCGAATAATTTGATATCGTGAGTCGGATTTACAGCTCGTTCCAGCTGCGGATAAGTCATTTCAAGCACCATAATGAAAATCCTTTCTTAATTCTCAATAGTTGAATATAAATATTTTATAACATATATCTATTTTGCAAAAGAGTTTTTTACAAAATATTAAGTTGTATTTAAAACAAACCGCGTGAATATATTTTTTGCCTGTTTTTATCTCTTTTAAGATTAAGTTTTGTAACAATTTGCTCAAAAATCTATAATTTTCGTAATATTTCTTAATAAAACACTTGAGTTTTATATACAAAACATATATCATAAGTATATAAGGATTTTGTTTATGTGTTTTAAAAATCCTTATACGTAAATCGAAGTTATACATTTACCCAAGGAGTTTAACAGTATGAAAGAACAGTTTATCGCAATGAAGAGAACAGCTACCAACCCGGCAAGAAACGGGTTTGTTGCAGTGACATCCGTATCAGAAGAATTGGGCGCTTATTTAAGAAAAGCCAACAGTTTCAAATCTCTAAGCGCAGAAGAGGAAAAAGAGATTGCAATAAAGGCAAAAAATGGAGATAATGCTGCTAAGAAAATATTGGTTCAATCCAATCTTAAGCTGGTTTTCACAATCGCAAGAAAAGCAATCCATGTTTCCAAGTTGCCTATGATTGATTTGATTCAGGAAGGGAATCTGGGGTTGATGGTAGCCGTTGAAAAATTCAATCCTGAATTGGGTTACAGATTTTCTACTTACGCAAGCTGGTGGATAAAACAGGCAATGTTCAAGGCAATTTCAGAGCAGGCATACTGCATGAAGATTCCTGTTTACATACAAGAAACTTTGTCCAAGTTTTCAAAAGTTAAAGCCGAGATGGAAAGAGCTTACAACTGTCAGGTTACAAACAGTGATGTTGCAAAGAAAATGAACATTGAGCCTGAAAAAATTGACACGTACTTATCTGCATACACAACAACAGTTTCAATTGAAGGCACTTTTGAGGCAAACAATGGAAGTGAGCTTCAGGTGTCTGATGTTCTTGAGGATGAAAAGACAAATGTTGAGGAAAATATTGAGTATGAA
>CANAXK010000132.1 GCA_947365485.1 uncultured bacterium | reverse complement strand
AGTTCAAGCCATGCACCGAAGCTGCTGCACTCCCGCCTAGCTGTGAGCCTGGGGAAGTCTGGGATCCGACGGCTAATGCGTGTGTTCCTAAAAAATACGATGTGTTTAAGGGTATATGCGAAAATATTCCTCCGCACACTGATTTTGGAGGCATAGACACTTCAGACGATGAGAATGCTATTGCGTATTTAAGATTTGCTTATGAAGTTTTAAGCAAGGCTTATGATACTGCTGTTGCAAAGAACGGTATGCCAAAAACCTGGGGGCTTGGAAGAGTCTCTGATTATGCAACCCATCAGGACTTTTTAAATTCGCAAAAGATGTTCAATGCAATGAAAGATGGACTTTCTATTGCGCAGGATTGCGGTGGTGGTACCGGATGTTTTTCCAATGAAAGTGATTACAAATGGACAGGTGAATCAACCGGGCAGCGTGGTATAGATATCGCACCTCACAGATATAAAATTAAAACCAAAGACGGCATGTCAATGGCATTCCATGCATATAATGGTGACTGTGCTGACAGGAGATATATGGGTAGTCTTGCACCAGGTTTTGGTATATGCGGAAAAATATTTGTTGATGTTGATGGCTCTGGCAAAGGAACCAGCACATTTGGCAAGGATCTGTATACCTTCTTGTTAACCAATGATGGTGTTGTATTGGAAGGCTCTAAAGAGTTTGCCTATGACGGATACAAAGCCTGTTTCCAAAAAGGAGACTGGTGCAGTGCCTGGGTTCTGGAACAGTGTAACAGAAATTATTTACACCAATAATATAAATAAACAAAAAAGGTGTGGGCTGCTTTTAGCAGCCCACACCTTTTTACATAAACTTTTATTAACATATTCATAAATCTCCTGCCTTGTGATATTATATTCTCAAGGGGAGAAGTATGCGAAACGATAGAAATATCAGCAAAAATAAACAGTTTTCAGACAGACTCATGTGGCTCCAGGCCGGATTTATTATCGCTATATTTTTATTCATCGTCTACCTCTTTAGCGTGCAGGTTCTTGATGTCAGACACTTCCGTATCAAAGCAAAGAACCAGCGCAAGGCAAGCTCGTTTGTTATGCGCGGTAATATCTACGACAGAAACGGGATAAAGCTTGCAACCGATACCGTGTATTATGATATCTTTGCAAGAAGAGCAGACTTTGTACACACGCCCGAAGAACTCGCTAAAATCCTCGCCCCGATTCTTAAAATCTCTCAGATTGATTTGACAGAAAAACTTCGCCAGAATGTCTCGTTGATATCTTTAAAGAAGAATGTCGACAGACATACCCGCGATGAGATTGCAAAACTCAACCTGCGCGAGATTCCAATGGATAAAAAAAGCATAAGAACTTACCCGCAAGGAACGCTCGCTGCGCATGTTCTCGGATACTACAACTTTGACGCTGACGTGGCTTCCGGGGTTGAATTGACCGCAAAAGACAAGCTGGAAAGCGTTACAAAGTCATCTGATTTTGAGATGACCCCTAAAGGCAAAGTTATTTATAATATTTCAACCGACCCTGTTGCGGCGACAAAACCGGTTAAGGGTAAGGATGTTACACTCACGATTGACGCTGCTGTGCAGCACGTGTGCGAAAAAGAGCTGATGAAATCTATTGAGAAGTTCAAGGCTCTAAGAGGTGCTGTAATCGTAATGAATCCGCGCAACGGCGAAATCCTTGCGTACGCGGTTTATCCTTATTTCGACCCTAACAATTTTAAGAGCGCATCAAATTTTCAGATAAAAAACTGGACACTTACGGACGTTTTTCCTCCTGGGTCTACTTTTAAGACCATTACGGTTGCTTCTGCTATTGAACTTGGCAAAATCAACAGGTATTCCAAGATAAACGATACGGGTAAGATAAAAGTGGGCTGGTGGACGATTAAGAACTACGACTATAACAGACATCCGAATCCGGGCATGATTGATTTGGTTTATTTGTTTGAACACTCAAGTAACGTGGGCTCTGTTATTGTTGCCCAGATGATGAGCAAGTTTGAATACTACGACATGCTAAAAAAATTCGGGTTCGGAGAAAAAACCGGAATCGACCTTCCGGGAGAATCAGTCGGGCTCCTGAAATCAGCAGGGCGCTGGGACGCGTCTGACCATGCTTCCATGGGGTACGGTTACGGCTCGTCTGTTACAGCAATCCAGATGGTCTCTGCTGTTTCTGCGCTAGCAAACGACGGGGTTAGGGTGACACCTCATGTTATCAAGTATTCGCCTGAAGAAGAGGCTGTTAAGGTTAAGCGGGTTCAGGTTATGACTCCCGAACATGCGAGAACTGTTACAGCGCTTCTTACAGAGAGCATAAACAGGAGCAAGTCGCCGATTAAATCCGCAAGCTACAATATTGCTGCAAAAACGGGGACTTCGATTAAGCCAAAAGAAAACGGAACCGGGTATACTAACAAGCTTTATACCTCTATTGTGGGCTATATGCCTTCAAGCAACCCGCAGGTCTTGATTTACGTAATCGTTGACTCGGCACAGGGCGGCGAAATCTGGGGTAATACTGTTGCGGCTCCGATTTTTAAAGAGATTTCTACCCAGATTTCTCACATTTTGAATTTGCAACCAGATAAAATATAAGGGGTAAAGGGGTAATTTATGATATTAAGAAACTTAGTTGATAATATTGATTATATAGAGCTGGTGAATCTGGATGATTTGTCAGCAGAAGCGATGGGAATTTCGTATAATTCTAAAAAAACGCAGCCGGATGATATTTTTGTTTGCCTGACGGGCGAACATGTTGACGGACACGAGTACGCAGAAGAGGCTGTGGCAAACGGAGCTTGCGTTTGTGTTGTGGAAAGAAGACTTAACCTCGACGCTCCGCAAATCGTTGTTTCTGATACAACAGAGATGATTGCAAAGATTGCTGATTTGTTCTACTGCTCACCGTCGCAGAAGCTTAATCTAATCGGGGTTACAGGTACAAACGGCAAAACTACAGTCACACACCTTATACAAAAACTGTACGAAGAGAACCAGAAACCGTGCGCACTTATCGGGACTCTGGGACACAAGTTTTCTTCCGACGATTCTTACCATGATGCAAAACACACTACACCGCAGGCACCTGAACTCCAGAAACTTTTTTATAATATAAATGAAAAAGAGATAAAGAATGTGGTTATGGAAGTAAGCTCCCATGCGCTTGCGCAGCACAGAGTTGATTACTGCGATTTCAATGGAGCCGTGCTTACAAACCTTACACAAGACCACCTTGATTTCCATATCACGATGAATAATTACTTCAAAGCAAAGGCGATTCTGTTCGACAGACTTGTGAGCGGTGACTTTGCGGTTATTAATGCAGACGACGAGTACGCAGGCCGGTTCATGGAAGTTGTGTCACCGAACGTAAACCTCTTTACATACGGGATTAAGATGCCTGCTGATTTGAGGGCTAAGGATATTGTGTTCGAACATACGGGCGCTTCTTTTACCTGCGTTTATCAGGACAAAGAATATCCGGTAAAACTCAAGATGAACGGAATGTTCTCTGTTTATAACGTGCTCGCAGCGCTTACAGCGGGAGTTGCTGTTGGAATGGATATCGAAAAATCGATTAAAATTCTGGAAACCCTCGGCGGGGTTGCAGGCCGGTTCGAGATTGTTGTTAACAAACCGACTGTAATCGTGGATTACGCGCACACTCCTGATGGCTTGGAAAACGTGCTTAAGGCTGCAAGAGATATAACCCCGAGCGACGGAAAACTAATCTGTATCTTTGGCTGCGGCGGAGACAGAGACGCGACAAAACGCCCTAAGATGGGTACGATTGCAGAGGACTATGCGGACAAAGTTATTGTAACAAGCGATAACCCGCGCTCGGAAGACCCGCAGCAGATTATCACAGATATTCTTGCAGGGTTCAGAAGCGTTAATGATGTTGTGGTTGAACCTGATAGAGAACTCGCAATCAGAGAGGCTTGCAAGATTGCAAAACCTAACGATGTTGTGCTCGTAGCAGGAAAAGGCCATGAGGATTACCAGATTCTTGCTAACGAGACAATCCACTTTGATGACAGAGAAAAAGTCAGAGAGATTTTCGGAGAGTAATGAAAACACCACTACTTATAGAACAACACTTCCACGGAGCCTACGGCGTCGATTTTAATAAAGCAAGTTCAAATGAGATTGCAGCGCTTGCTCCAAAATTGCGTGAAATTGGTATCGGGGGATTCTTTCCAACTCTTGTTACCGACTCTGTTGAGAATATAAAACGCCAGATTGAAGCCATAAAAAAGGCTTCGACTATGTGTGACGGGATTCTCGGAATCCACCTCGAGGGCGTGTTTATTAACCCCGCAAAAAAAGGGATTCATAACCCCAAACACTTTTTGCCGCTGACTGTTGAAAACTACCGGAAGATTGAGGACGACTTTATCAAAATCGTGACTCTGGCTCCAGAACTCGACGAAGGCCTGATTGATTATCTGAAATCAAAAGGGGTTAAGGTTCAGGCAGGACACTGCACTGGCTGGGGCAGAGTGGACGGCGCTACGCATACCTTTAATGCGATGTCTCCTGTTTCGCACCGTGGGGAATCGTCGGCGCTTTCTGCCTTGATTGATGACAATGCTTACGCGGAAATCATTGCGGACGGTGTGCATGTGAGCGACGACGCGCTCAGACTGTTTTTCAAATCAAAGCCTATGGATAGGGTTATTCTGATAAGCGACGCGCTTCCTATCACTTACAGCGACTTGACCGAAACGGTTTTTGCTGATTCTAAGATATTTTATGACGGGTGCAAGGCAACTTCTGCTGACGGCACGATTGCGGGAAGCACAAAGCTGCTGCCGGAGATTATCAAAATTCTTGCTCAGAAGGATATGTTCAGCCCTTGTTTTGTGGAAAACACTTACCGGTATCATAATATTGAACCAGCGGGCGAGATAGAGTGGGATAGCGGGTTTAATATCAGGAAGATTTCTTCTTGACCAGATGGTCTATTTTTTAGCGCAAAGTTACACCCTATGGTTGATGTTGCCTCCTCAAATATATAATACACTACTAGTGTAGACTTATGGGGTAGGGGTAATTATATACTCCTAAACAATAAAT
>CANAXK010000131.1 GCA_947365485.1 uncultured bacterium | reverse complement strand
TTATTAACCTTCGCTATGACACTCTTCTTTTTGCTCTTCCGTGTCCTGCTTTGAAGTATTCATCTCCTCCGGAGTTGAGACAAGCTGTGAATTGTCTTCCTGCATTTCTTCTGCCTCTTCTTGCTCTTCTTCCGTGTCTTCAACAACATCTTCGGATTCTTCCTGAGCCTCGGCTTTCAAAGCCTCCTCAATTTCTTCTTCGTCTTTTGCTCGGATTACAGGGATGGAAAGCATTAAAGCAACCTGATCACCTTCCTGCTCAAAGTTGAGTTCAAGGAGCTCCTTGTCCATCTCAACATAGCGTGAAAGCAAGTCGATAAGCTCACAGCGCATCTGCTCAAGAATCTTCGGTGTGAGATTAGTTCTATCCTGCATCAAAACCAGCTTCAAGCGATTCGTTGCTACTGATTTTGATTGGTTGCCAGATTCCTCTTCTTGAGGACGAAAGAACCGAGCCACCGTATTATAAATATCAGAGAAAAGCCCCATTCTACACCTTCGCTTTCAATTTCGCAAACGCATTTTTAATCTTAGCAACAAAACCTTTTGGCTCATCCAAATCCAAGAACGGAACTTCCTCGCCTAAGATTCTTTGGGCAACGTTTCTGTAAGCCTTACCTGCAAGCGCGTTTTCGTCGTTTACGATTGGCTCACCTTTGTTAGTAGAAGTAATAATACCTGTATCTTCCGGAATTATACCAACAAGCTGGCAAGAAAGAATTTCAACAACATCATCCACGCTCATCATTTCATTAGACTTGATTAGGCTTGGACGAACCCTGTTTAGAAGTAATCTATAGCTTGTAATTTCTTCTTTTGCTTCCAAAAGTCCGATAATTCTATCAGCGTCTCTGATTGCAGACATTTCAGGAGTTGTTACAACAATTGCTTCAGAAGCACCAGCTACAGCGTTCTGGAATCCTTGTTCGATACCAGCAGGGCAGTCAACAAGGACAAAATCGTTTTCTTCTTTTAAAGTATCGCAAATTTCTTTAAGTTGTTCTGCATTAACAGCTGTTTTATCTCTTGTTTGAGCAGCAGCAAGAAGCGAGAGATTAGGATTCTTTTTGTCCTTAACTAGCGCTTGTTTGAGTTTGCAGCGTTCTTCAATAACGTCAACAATTGTGTATACAATACGATTTTCAAGACCTAAAAGCAGGTCTAAATTTCTTAATCCCAAATCAGTGTCAATAAGGACTACTTTGTATCCGGATTTAGCAAGCGCAGTACCAATGTTTGCACTTGTAGTTGTTTTTCCGACTCCGCCTTTGCCGGATGTGATTACTATAACTCGACCAGCCATTAATCTCTCCTTAATTTTTTATAAATAACTATTTTTCCATCTTCAATTTGAGCTTCCTCAGGGGTAAACTCGTTTGTTTTCTGCACATAAGGTACGTTCAAGGTGTCGTTGCGTCTTGCGTACAACCCTGCAATTCTGAGCTGGATTGCGTTTAACTTAAGCGCTCTAACTTTTGAAGTAACATTTCCCATTGAACCAGCGTGTGCAATACCACCTAAGATACCCCAAACAGTAATATCACCGGTTGCGACGATTTCACTACCCGGGTGAGCATCACCGATAATAAGAATATTACCTTCGTAGCTCACTGTCTGACCGGAACGCAAAGTCTGGTTTATGTAAAGCGTAGGAAGTGTTTCTGTATTAACAGAATTTTCTTCTGCACCTTGAGGAAGCACATCCCCGGTTTCTAATAAAATATACTTGCTTGTATCTTCTGTTTTGATTAAGCCCTCTGTTGCAGCCAGTGTCTCAAAATCAGCACTAAATGTTTCAGACGGAATAACTTCTGAAAGCTCTTGAGTAGTTTCTTCGTCATAAACATCTTCAATTCCTTCTGCTGTTTCAATCGGAGAATCAGAAACAGGTGCAATGTCTGCCTGAATTTCGACTGTTTTGCCGACTTCAGGGTCGGATTCTTCTTTTATTTTGACAGCTTCTTCCTTAATTTCCAATACGGAATCACAAACAATGGACGGCGCAGCATCGTTTGAGAGCTCTGAAATAATGATTCCGAGGCTCACTGCCGAAGCTTCTGTCTGTTCAGAATCTGTGTCAATAAACGCAATATCAGCGTCCATTGATTCGATAAGTGCTTTTATACTCAAAAGCTGGGATTGCTTCAAATCAAGACTTCCCAGTTTTAAACAAATCTTTTTACCTTTTACATCAGGGTGTTCCATTATAGAGCTAAGTTCGAACACAAGCTGGGTTGTGTTTTTAGCATTGCTTAAGTCTATTATAAACCCGTTCTCTACAAAACCTTTTTCCATTTGTAATTCCCAAATAATCTACCACATACTAAAGAATATCTTAAATAATATTTCAATTCAATAAAGTATGAATCAATGTAAAGTTGTGATAAAATAATTTGTATGACAAACGAGCAGGAAAAGATTTTTTTAGTATTTAATACCGCGTGTATCGGAGATATGCTTGTCACAAATGCTCTTGTGCAAAATATCAAATTTTATTATCCAAATTCAAAAGTCGTGTTTGTGTGCAACAAACCTTTTGTCGATGTTGCAAAATACCAGCAAGGCGTAGATAAAGTCGTTGTCTATGACAAAAAAGAGTGCAAAACTCTAAAAGGCTTGCTCAAATTTGTAAGAGAATTTCCTTATAAGCATCCTTACGCTTCTATTGTAACATATGCTAATGAGAGAAATCTTCTTATCTCAAGACTTCTGGGCGCAAAACACATCCTCTCTAACCATAGGTGCAAATTGTGGAACACAAAAGAGAAATATGAAATTAAAGATTTTACCCACATAAAAGAACACTGGAGCGGACTCATTGATGCACTAACAGGAGAACACAAAAATCTGGCAATAAAATACAACGCTCCGGAGGTTAATACGCCTGTTGTTGAAAAAGTTAAAACTCTAAAAAATCCTGTTGTACTATGCACAACGAGCAACTTCTACAAAAAAGATATGAAAGTAAGTGATTGCGCGAATTTGATTTCTTTGCTGAATAAGGAGGGATTCACTCCGGTTTTGACAGGAGCAGGAAATGTGAGCAGGGATTTTTCTGTGAAGTTGAGACAGGAAGGCTGTTTTGATTTCATTAATCTTGTTGACTGCACAAGTTTTGTGGAGCTTGCAAACATTTTGAAGACTTGCAGGAAATGTATTACGGTTGATACAGGAACTCTGCATTTTGCAAACGCACTTCAGGTACCGGTTGTTGGGATATTTTATGATGGTTTTACAGAAATGTGGGCACCAGATGAGTCACTTTATCCTGCAAAAACTCTTGATGGATACACAGAACCAGAAAAGATTTTGGAAGCTTTTAAAGAGGTGATAAAATGAAGCCTGTTCAGTACTTTGATGGTCATATTGTTATAAACCTTTTCGGAATAATGGTTCGGATAAAAAAGAGTTTTCCATACAAGTGTCCGGAGGTGAAAGAGTGCGGTGTAAACAAGTTGCCCCCTCACCCCAATCCTCTCCCAGAGGAGAGGGAGTATCCGATTGTCGTATCTTTGACAAGTTTTCCAGAGCGCATAAACATTGTTGTAAAAACAATCAAAACCCTGCTTAGCCAGACAATGAAGCCTGATGTGGTTGTTTTGTGGCTAGCTCCGGAGCAATTTCCGGGGGGCGAAAAAGATTTGCCGGAAGAACTTTTGAAGCTTAAAGATTTCGGGCTCACAATTGACTGGTACAAAGACATCCGCTCTTACAAAAAAATTATTCCTGCGCTTAAAAAGTATCCGGATTCAATAATCATCACAACTGACGATGATATTTATTATGCGCCTGATACGGTTGAGACGCTTTACAAGTCTTATTTGGAGCACAAAGACGAAGTCCACGCTCATAGATGCGATTGGCTCAAAGTCAAAAAATCAACCCCCACCCTAACCCCGTCTTGGATTATTCGGGGTGTCGGTGGAGTAACGTCCAACCTCCACCTAACGGGCTTACGCCCTACCGAAAATCCGCTCCCCGCAGGAGAGGGGACGCTTGAATGGGAAAAGACACGAGAGCTTTATCTTGACCGACACAGAGGACAGTCAAGTTTTCGCAACAGGCTGACCGGTTATGGTGCAGTATTATATCCGCCTAATTGTTTTTACAAGGACTGCACGGACGAGGGAATATTCAGAGAGCTTATCCCGACCCACGACGATGTCTGGCTTTGGGCGATGGCAACACTTAACGGGTGCAAAACACGGTTGGTCAAAGGGTATTCTGAATCAATAAACTATGTTGAGGATTCCCAGCAATACGGGCTTTGCAAGGTTAACAAAAAAGGTGTGGGGATGTCACTCGATGAGGCATATAAGGTAATGCTAAAAAAATACCCGCAAATCCTTGAAATATTGGAGGCCGAATGTATTTAAAATCATTGTTCTGGCAAGCAGTAAACTCAATAATAAAAATTTGTCTGGAAATTTTTGTCATAGATAGAAAGATCCGAAGGATTCTAAAAGGCAACTGGGCAAAGTTTTATTTGAGAAAGTATGTTAATAAAGGGGTTGCCCCCTCACCCCAACCCTCTCCCGCAGGGCGAGGGAGTTGTCAGTATATCTGGCAGTACTGGGAAAGTCCTGACGGCTCAATTCCGCCTCTTGTTCAGGCTTGTCTTAATAGTGTAGATAGATACAAAGGGAATCATGAAAGAATCCTCCTCACACCTGAAACACTCAAAAACCATGTTGAGATTCCAGAAATCTTTATCAAGCTAAAAGAAAAAGGGGTTATAAAAACAGCTTTTTTCTCTGATATTTTAAGAACTTGTCTGCTTATCCAGCACGGCGGAATCTGGATGGATGCAACTGTACTTTTGACAGAAGATTTGCCTGAATTTATTACAGAAGCTGATTTGTTCGTTTTCCAAAACGATTTGAAAATCGATTTAGACGGGCTTAACATGGCAAGCTACTTTATTGCAGCAAAACCTGAAAACAGAATCCTTAAGCAAACACTTAGCGCGCTTGAATATTACTGGAAGGAAAACAACTTCCTTGTTAATTATTTTACATTCCTGCACACGTTTACAATGGTGACCCAAAAGAATAAAGATTTATTCGCAAAAGTGCCGTTCTTTAGCTTCTTGCCTGTTCAGCAA
>CANAXK010000130.1 GCA_947365485.1 uncultured bacterium | reverse complement strand
AACTCTAAGCATATTTTTAAGCTCTTCTAGTTCTTTCTGGAACTCTACTGCAATATCAGGAATAATACTAAGTCGTTTTTTAAGATTCAGAGCAAACAAGAAATTATACACAATCGGCATAACTCTGTTCTGGAACAACTTGCTCATCACATCTTGTTTTTCGTCCACAGAAATAGAAGGATTGTTGATAACATCTGACAATTCTTTTGAAGCCTCAATATTTTCAGCAACTTCTCTCAAATCATCAAGCACATCTTCTTTAGAAATTCCTGCATCTTCCCGAACAAGCTCCATAAGAGCTTTTGCCCATCTTTTTGCAACAAGTTCATTGTTTTGTTTAGCCGCTGTCATCTTGTGTTACCTTTTCTCCTCACTAATCCCTGTTAGTTTAATTCAAACCCATTAACCCCTTCATCAATAAGGCGTTGGTGTAATTCAGGATTGTTGTTAAGCTCGTTTATAATATGATTCTTTGCAACCTCAATCGAAGCAAGAGAAGCCCTCTTCAAGATATCATTCTTCACAAGCGCGGTCTTGTTTTCTACAAGCTTGTGAGAATTGTCTTTGATATTCTCAACCACCTTTTGAGCGTCCTCAAGAATCTTCCCGCCAACAAGCTTAGCGTTTTTCTCTGATTTTCGAATAATCCCGTCGATTTCTTCTTCAATGTGCTCAAGAGTTTCTTCGATTTCTTTGAGGTGAGACTCGGAATCAGCCTTTGTTGTTTTAGATTCCTCAATATGCTCGACAATGCTGTTTTTCACAGCTTCAAGCTTTTCGCCCAGTTTAGCTTTCCAGAATATCAGAACAAACACTGAGAGAAATATTACAAAGTTGAATAAATTTGTACGGCCTATATAATCTAAAATAACGCCTAAGCTTTCCATTTTTAACCCTTCTTAGTGATACAGAATCTTATCCACTGCATCGTTATCAAAACCCTGAATCTCGCTTCTGTAACCCAAAACCTTTTCAACGATATCGTTTGCAAGGTCTGTCATCCTCGATTTCAAACCCTCTTTTGTCTCGTTAGAAATATTATTAAGGTTTTCATAAGCTTGAGCCAATTCGCCATCTGTCTCATCTTGAGCTTTTGAGACAATTTCTGTTTTTTGGCTCTTAAAGTCGTTTACAGAATCAACATATTTAGAACGCGCATCATTTTTAGCACCCTCTAATTTCTCGTCTCTTTGAGCACTCAACTCATCTGCTCTCTGATAGTTTTCATCAGCACTGTCAAAGTTGTCATCAATGAACTTTTGTCTCTCAGCCACAATTTTTTCCATCGGAGCGTAGAGAATTTTGTTCATCAGATAAACAAAAACAAGAAACGAAATTATTGATACTAAAAATGTTGCGTTAAATTCCATAATTTACTTCTTCTTACCAAATACCTACAAGTTTCAAAGCAATAACCAGCGCGTAAATCGCACAAGCTTCTGATAAAGCAGCACCCACCATGAAGAATACGAGCGCCTTACCAAAGATTTCAGGTTGTCTTGCAATTGATTCCAAGAACCCTTTTGTTGCAATACCAATACCAACTCCGGCACCGATTGCACCAAAACCCATTGCAACACCCGCACCAAGCTGTGCCAAGTCTGAAATTGTTTTAACTTCTTCCATTTTTAATCTCCTTCTTATCTATATAAATTAGTGTTCACTTTCTTCTATTGCTGATGAAATGTATACCGTTGTGAGCAGCGCAAATACAAGCGCCTGAACACAAGCAACCAGCACCTCAAAAAACATTACCGGAAGAGGAAGCACGTAAGCGCAGATTCCAAGCAATGCCGTCATAAGACACTCTCCCGCAAGTATGTTGCCAAATAAACGTAAAGCCAGCGTTAGCGGTCTTGTAATCATATCCATAATTTCAAGAAGCGCCATAAATATTGACATTGGCTTGAAATCATGCAAGAAGAACTTGAATTTTTTCTTTGCAAACCCAGCTCCCACATAATAAACAAGCACAATGATTGCAAGCGCAGCTGTCAGATTTATGTCGTTTGTCGGAGAAGCAATCTCTCCGGTCTTAAGCTCAATCATGCGAAGAGGAAGCTGACCCATCAGGTTTGCTGTAATAATAAACAGAAACAGGGATGCAATAAGCGGGATGTGCTTCCTGCCCTCTTTTGGCATAAGGCTGTCAACAAGCCCCCAGAACGCGCCAAGAATACCCTCGAACGCAATTTGAAGCTTTGTCGGCACAATCGTCAGATTTCTTGTTGCGATAAAAGATACAACAAGCAAAAACGCCATTGCTGCCCACATTGTACACAAAGTGTCCATATTAAAAGCCATAGAATGTCCGGCAATAACCTTATTAACTATCCAATGTCCTTCGCTCATTGAATGACCTCTCTTCTCTCCTGTTTATGGTACCACAAAGTTTAGACTTATGCAACAGAATAGAAATATATCCTCCAAAAGAACCAAAAAGCACCTTCTTGAAAAGAAGGTGCTTTAATAAGTCTAATTACACTACAGTTTTTCCGGATTTCTTAGCGGAATCAACCTGTCTAAATCAGAGTTTACGCTAAAATAGAATCTCGCTGTATTTTCGTTATATGAACGTCCGAGAGGGAAACCAACACCAATCTGTGCTGTTAACCAGTCTGTGAAGTTCACGTAAGTACCAAAACCTGCTGAATGCAAGAATGTTTGCGGATAGTTATAAATGTGACCGTTTTCACCCAACCAGCCCCAGTCATAGAACACTGCAAGCTTCAAGCGTTCATCCAATTTCGGAAGGATTCTGTCCAAATAAGGAACAGGGAATCTGTATTCAACTGTACCGGTAACACCGTAGTCACCAATAAGTTCAGCCGGCTGGTAGCCTCTCAATGTGTAAGGACCACCCATCTGCATCTGTTCAGCTGCAAACAATTCGTTTGGTGAGTACTGAGCACCAACTCTTACAATACCCATGCTTCTTGCAAACAGTCTCTGAACGCGGGTTGCACCGGCAGTAAGTTTGAAGAATGTTGTATCCTGGATAGCACCATGGCCGTCACCACCCATACCAAAGTCAACGCCCAAATTTCCAAGCCAACGGCCGTAGCTGTCATCAGTCATACCGTACAAGCCAGAACGCCATACATTCAGGTTGTAATTTGATAGTCTAAGCGGATTGCCCATGATATTTGCAGATGTGTTTGCATTTACATAGTCGTAGCCTGTATAGAAAATCAAATCACTCTTTGCTGTCTGAATAAGAGGCTGGGTTAATTTAAAGAAGTAGCTCTGTGCATTACCCTTTACGTTCAACGGTTTGTAAGGCCCGCCCAATCTTACGTGAGAATCAGAAAAGTCGAATGACAATCTTGTACCGTAAGATGATACAGGAAGCGAGTACCCTGCCATCCAGCCTGTTGCACCGGATGAAAGAATTGTACCGCCGTAAATCTTGTCGCCTAAACCGGTCAGGTTATCCATACCAACAAGGAATGATGTACGCTGAGCGCCGGTATATGAACGACCGTAGTCATCGTATGAGAAGTTAAGGTTTACAGGGAATCTGTCTCTTACATTAAGAGTGATTGCTGTGTTTTCATCACCTTCAGCCTGTCTTTCAACTTCGGTCTGAACCTGTACGTAGTCTTCTCTGTTTATTTCTTTCATTGCTCTTTGAAGGTTCTTAGCGTTGAACACATCGCCTTCTCTAAGCCCTGCTTTACCCATGATAATATGTTTCAAATACCATTCTCTGGTCCATTTTTCGCCTTCGATATCCAGAGAGCCTACCTTACTTTCAAGAATTCTGATTGTTGCAACACCGTCCACGATTCTCTGCGGAGGTACGGTTGCATAGGATGTCAAGTAACCCTTTGAACGGTAGTAGTTTGTAACCTTTGAACAAACTTCCAAAAGTTCGTCAAAGAAAATATCTTCACCAATGATTTCCAGACCAAGTTTTTCAAGCTCTTCTGTTGAAATCTTTGTGTTGCCTTCAAAATTTATCTTTTCAAGAATAAAGTGTGGGTTGTACAAAACACCTTCTCTTGCTTCGTTTTCTTCAATTGACGCGTCATAAATCTGCTCGTCTTTTGTAACATCGTCAAAAGACTGGATATAACTCTTGTCAATCTGATAGTGGTTAATATTCTGCATTTCCATTTTGTTAAAAGAACCTGCATCATATCCCTGTACCTGAGCCGGCAGCACTGTTGATGGAGTCATAACAGGGTCAGCTGAAGCCTTGTTCATTGATAAAAGGCAAAATAGCGCAAGCAAATAACTTATTCGTTTCTTCATAGTAGCCAAATTCCTAATTACTCATTATTGGGTTGTAACATTGTTGTACATCTAACATTATAATTTAAATAAAAGCTAGAGACAAAATTAAATTGCTAGTTTGTAACAAAATATTAACAATTGTTTTTATTACTACATTCTTATTTTAACTCATTTGTAAAATTTTGTAAAGATATTTATATATTAGCGTTATCCAAATTTAATAATGTGGAATTATATATTATAGATATAGAGACCCTTAACAAAATTTTTATAAGTGAGGAGTAAATTTGATACACGCCATTTCCCCGATTGGTTCATATTCTGATCCTGAGTATTTGAGAATACTGCAGGAACTTATGAAGCTCGGCATTGCCCCGAGCGGGAACAAGGCTGTTGACAAGGGGAAACTTGAGCGGGCAAAAGAAGAATTAGTACAGAAGATTCAGAACAAAGAATTTGAGCAACAAAAGAGGGAGCTCCAGATTCAGCCTCTGGAAGCTGCTAAAGAGGTTGACAAATCAAGGCTTGAGGAGTTGCGTCCGGGCGCAATGACCGTTGCAGAGCTTAACAGGTTGTATTTCGGTATAGTATAACCAGCTTAGCTGCCTAGCTGCTTAGCTTCCCTGCTGCCAAAAAAAGCACTTGCATTTTCACCTTGTTAGCAATATAACAGAACTTGTAAAAATTAGTAATGTAGTTTTGGGAATGTAAGTAGTATGAAAATTTATTTTTTATCACTCGGGATACTGCTTCTGGGGGCTTTACTTTCAGTTGTAGTAAAAGAACACTGGAAATTTAAGGTGTGTTCTGTTTTTTCTTTTTTGTCGGCTATAACAATGTTAGTACCGGCAGCAGCTGTTTTATTAAGCGGTGTTCCGCTAG
>CANAXK010000129.1 GCA_947365485.1 uncultured bacterium | reverse complement strand
CTCCCTTTTCAACAGGCGGAGTAGCCTAAATTCAAGACTACAAGCTTATTTTACCCCCTAGGAGAGGGGACTAAGTTTATGAACTTTTGTAACAATTTCTCCGCAAACCCTAAAGTTTTCTAAATTTGTGCCGTATATATTAGTACGAATGTAACAGAATAGGTATTGTGTTACATTGGAGGATTTTTGGCTGTCTGGATTATTAATTTATGATAGACTTAAGCTAATGAAAGAACAGGATTTTATCGAAATAATAAAACAACAAATTGGCACCGGCCTAATCGGTGATGATTGTGCGCACCTGAAAGAACTCGGAATCGTGATATCACAAGACAGCCTTGTTGAAGACATACACTTTAAACGCGCATGGTGCATGCCATACCAGCTCGGCTACAAGTCTGTTGCCGTCAATATAAGCGACATACTGGCATCCGGCGCAAAACCAGAATACGTGACAATCGCACTTTCGCTTCCAAAAGATGTTGACGAAAAGTTTGTCGAAGGATTTTATAAGGGCGCAAAATCCGCACTCCACGGCGCAAATATCGCAGGCGGTGATATTACTGGAAGCAGCAAAATTTTTGTCTCAATAACCGCTATCGGCTCGGATAGAGGAAGAAAAATTTCTTCAAGGAGTGCTGCAAAACCGGGCTATGTTGTTATTTCCAAAAAAGGCGACTGGGGACTTAGCAGCGCAGGATTGCAGGAGCTTATGAAAGGCGGAAGCAATCAAAGGCTTATCAAGGCTCATCTGGAGCCGGAGCTTGAGGAAGATTTTTCAAAACAGATTGCAGAAAATATTAAATCAGATTACGCCATGATGGATACCTCGGACGGGCTTGCTGACGCCCTGTTTCAAATTGCAAGGGCAAGCAATGTCACAATCAAAACTGACTACATTGAGGGCATGTTCGGCGCCGAAGACTACAGGCTTATAGCTGCTGTGCCAGAGGAATTTTCAAGCAACCTAAAGAATTATCAACTTTTAGGCAGGGTCTTTGAAAAGCAGGATTGTTTTTTGGAGATTGGAAATAAAAAATATTCGCGGTATGATGATTTAAAGGTTTATGACCACTTTAAAGAAGGTTAAGTATGAAAAAGTTTTCGATTATAATTCCGGCAGGCGGAACATCTTCCCGCTATGGCAGCACAAACAAACTACTTGAAAAAATCAACCAGAAAACAGTTATTGAAGAAACAGTCTCAAAATTCCTCGGGTTTGACGAGATTGACGAAATCATTATTCCCGCAAATATTTCGATTATACCTGAACTTGAGGCTTTGCTCACTGATTCAAAAATTAAAATAATCGAAGGCGGGAGCTCGCGTCAGAAATCTGTCTATAATGCGCTCCAAGCCATAAAAAACGACTATGTTCTAATCCATGACGCAGCAAGGCCGCTTATCAAAAAAGAAACAATCGCCTATGTTATGGAAGCTGTGCTTGATAAAGACGCTGTAACGGTTATGACTAAAACAACCGATACGATAAAAGAAGTGGGCGAAACCGGAAGAATTATACGTACGATTGACCGCTCAAAGCTTTACAACACTCAGACTCCGCAAGGGTTTAAGGCTTCGATTATCAAGGATGCGCATGAAAAACTCAAGGATGGAAATTTTACGGACGACTGCTCAATGCTTGAGGAGCTCGGGATTCCGGTTTATATAGTGAATGGAAGCTATACCAATATTAAGATTACTATAAAAAGTGATTTAGATTTTGCAAAGCTCTATATATAATCTTTCCGGCTAGAATTATTTACTAATTTGCGCATTCGCATTAGACAGAAGTATTAGAATTTTTTCGTAATTTTTTACCCATTAATTTATGACAGACGGTTTAATAGCCAAGAGTCAAAATACCCCTTATAGTGTTAACACACGATAAGGTGGTACGACTATGAAGAAACTGATTTCAAGCTTATTTATAATGATATATATGACGTCATTCTGCGCTACCTCTCCAGTGGAAGCCGCACCGCAAAGCAGTACGATATCTAAGATAGAAAATGATTTGTACGGTTTTGATTATTCGAACGATACATCAAAAAACCGGGTCGAGCGCCTTGAAAAAACAATCTACGGTCAGGCTTCGACCGGCGATTTAAATAAGCGTATTAAAAAATTGTCAGGCGATATTTCAGCCGATGTAATCGGACTTGAAATTCCGCCTGTTGAAGATACCTTCAAAGAAGACGACTCGCAACTTGCGCAGGCAGACAGCAGCGTAAACTATCCTGTTGTGGACGAAATCGAACAAAAAATCTTCAACCAAACCTATAAAAACAAAGACTTCCATTCAAGAATTGTTGCAATCGAACGCAAACTCTTTGGAAAAATCTACGACGTAGATGACTACTCAACCAGAATGGACAGAATCAAGGCAGAGGTTATGCCTCAAACTCTTGCAAAACGCAACAGCTACGATGACGAGTACACTCATTACAATTTTGACGATAACGCGCTTAGCTCAAATGACCTGTCAGGCTCTCGCTTTAGCAGGTTCAAGATGCCGTTCGGCCAGAGAAATTACACCAGACCTTACGTGAATTATGGTGACGGAATGGGCGGCGCTGCAGCTCCTATGCCAACAGGCGGAGCAAACCTCAACGATGAGCTTGCGCAGCTTGAGTACGAAACTTTTGGTACGGAGTTTTCAAACGAGGATACTGCAAGTCGTATCAAGCGTCTCAACAGTGTTAACAAGGCAAAGAAATCGTCTTCAAGATACGATTCCAACAAATTCAGTCAGAGAATGTCTACCGCAATGGAGATTGGCGCAATGCTTCTGATGATTCTTGCAATGGTGCTTTAAAAAAAGATTAATCAAAGGGTGTATATATTTTAAACCCTATGGTCGTTAAAAAGTTTAGCCTGATTGTGTATTATACAATTGGGAGAGGATTATGCTTATTGACGCAACCATTGACAAGAATTTATCAAAAGCAGCCGGAAAAGTCTCGCTGCCTGAAAAATCACGTGCTTACAATCTTTGCGTAAAAGCTGATGCTCTAAGGTTTGCCAAAATGTACAGGGAGTCTGTGCAGTCTTATCTTCAGGCAATAATGGCTGACAGAAGAGAAGTCAAGGCATACTGGGGACTTGCAATTTCTTACAAGTATTTGAAGAATTACAAAAAAGCGATTGATACGCTTTTGAAGCTAATAGAAATCGACGACACAAACGATTCATACTTCTTTGAAATCGGAGTCTGCTACTTATCTGATGGCAGACCGGAAAAGGCGATTGAGTATCTTGTAAAATGTATTTTGATTAATAGAGAAAATCTGGAAGCTCAGATTCAGCTTGCAATCGCGCATGAGCTTGTGGGTGAAGAGGATTTGTCTCTGATGATTTACAACAAAATTCTAGAAACAAATCCGGAATTTTTGAAAGCGTATTACAACAAGGGCGCAATGCTTATGGGAATGGGTGATTTTGAGGAAGCATCAAAGACTTTCTTTAAGCTTATCAAGCGAAACCCTGATTATTACAAAGCTTACCTTGGTATTGCAATGAGTTTTGACAAGATTAGAAGATACGGCGATGCGATAAGGTATTACAAGAAGTTTTTGGAGCTAAAGTCCTTTTCAGAGGATGCGATTTTTGCGCGTGAGAGAGTGGACGAGCTTAAGAAGATTCATTTTACCAGAGAGAATAATTTGACGATTGTGTAGCAAAAAATTTTTTTACAGGTTTTTATTCCTGTATGAAGATTTTTCAATCGGGCTTAACTTATAAAGCCCCTGTATTTACAAGCACAATGAGAGTATACAATGATAAAGGCGGAAACGAGATTGGTACGCATTCCAGAATGTTTCGCAATGATATGAACTGGACATGGCTGGCTAATATGGAGTATGAGCTTTTTAAAGACAAGGACAAGGTAAATATTGTTCAATACGCTGCCTCTGACGGCTCAGAGGCGTATACCCAAATTATTTCACTCCTTGAGTATCTTGGTGAGAAGGATTCTAAAAAATTTTTCCCGATTAAGGCATACGATATTGACGAAGAGGTCGTAAACGCTGCAAAAAGCGGGCTTTTAAATATACACGAAAATGAATATCCGCTCTTTAAAAAAAACAGAGTTTGCCCTGAAAAATACTTTTTCGATACAGACCAAAAACTGGAAATCAAAAACGAGACGCTTTTGGGCACAAAAACTTTCAAGGTTAATCCTAATCTTACCAGAAGAGTCAATTTTGAGCTGGCAGATATGTTTGAGCTTATAAAAATTTTGAAAGACAAGTCAAACACCGTTCTGCTTTGCAGGAACATTCTGCCATATTTTGAGGTTCCTAAGATTCAGGAGTTTCTAAATCTCGCAGGTCAGCACCTGAAATCCGGAAGCTTATTGGCTATCGGGGATTTAGAAAGCTTATGCAAAACAGTAACTGAGAATATTAATAATAACGGGTTTATGTGTATTATGAAAAATGTTTTTCAAAAGATTTGATAACAAAAGGGCGGGATTTTGAAAAAATCCCGCCCTTTTGTTAATTCTTATTTTGCCACTTCTTCTGCCGCAGCCTCTTTTCTTTCAAACACCAGTTTGTCATCAACCAGTTTCAAAAGAATCGTGTCACCCGGCTGATAAGCGTTCGTAAGGATTTCTTCTGCAAGCTGATCCTCGATTTTCTTCTGAATCAGGCGGCGAAGAGGTCTTGCGCCGTAAGCTTCGTTGTAGCCGTCTTTTGCAAGATAATCCTTAACTTCATCCGTTACCTCGATTGAAAGCTCGCGCTCAGAAAGTCTCTTAAACAGGTCTTTCATCATCAAGTCAACGATTTCACGGATTTCTTCCTTGCTTAAGTGGGCAAATACGATGATGTCATCAATACGGTTCAAGAACTCAGGTCTGAATGCCTTTTTCAGTTCTTCGTTAACTGTATCTTTGAGCTTTTCGTACTTGTCTTTCTTTTCGTTTTCAGCAGTTGAGAAACCGAGTTTTCCTGCTGTTGAAATCATGCTCGCACCAACGTTTGAAGTCATGATAATAACAGTATTCTTAAAGTTGATGTGTCTTCCTTTTGCGTCAGTCAAACGACCGTCATCAAGGATTTGTAGCATGATGTTGAACACATCAGGGTGAGCCTTTTCGATTTCATCAAAAAGGATTACAGAGTAAGGCTTTTTACGAACAAGTTCACTCAAGTGT
>CANAXK010000128.1 GCA_947365485.1 uncultured bacterium | reverse complement strand
ATTTTAAATCTTCTTTTTGCCAGTCCATAATTCCTCCAAAAGCTCTATGTCTTTTTGATTTTTCCCAACAGTTGCAACGACTTTTATCCCGGTAAGATACTCAACCTGCTTCAAATTATCCTGGTGCATAAAGTTTTGAGACTCAAAATTATTCAGAATAATTCCTTCAATCCCAATCCCGTTTGCACGCGCATAGTCTACAGTTAGCAAGGTTGAATTTATTGTACCAAGTCCACCATCAGCAACGATAACGATATTTACGCCCAAATCCTTTATCAAATCTTTGAGCAAATATTTTTCACCATCTCCAAGCCTCAAAGGACAAGTAATTCCTCCAGCCCCCTCGATTAAAAGGTAATCATACTCTGCTTGAAGCTTTTCGAAAAGTTGTTTTATTCTTTCTATTTCAATTTTTTCTCCGGCTCTTTTTGCCGCAAGATGAGGAGAGACAGCCTCTTTCCACCAATAAGCAACACAATCATCCGCGCTCGTTGGAATTTTAGCAGTTGAGGTTACATAATTCGCGTCACTCTGGATAAGTTTTCCGCCTTTTTCTTCAACCCCGCTCAACACAGGTTTGAAGTATCCACAATCAAAACCTGATTCGCGCATTTTTTTTACAAGAAGCGCTGAAACATAAGTTTTTCCAACATCTGTACCGGTTGCTGTTATAAAAATATTCTTTGACATAATCCGTCCCCCTCTAAAGTATAGCACTTAAAAAAATGAGGAATAATTAATTGCAGCAGCCTCTTTTGTGTAGTTCAAAATCGTGTTGTAGGAATTTTCCAGTATCTCATCAAGGTTATCCGAGTTCAAAATCCTTTCAATCGTATTTTCCAGCCGATCTTTTTCAGTCAAAAACCCGTTTACGCCATCTTTAATAATCCCGTCAATCCCATCGTTTTTAAGCCCGACCGTGATACATCCTGCCGCCATAGCTTCCAGATATACCATCCCGAAAGTCTCGTTCTCGCTCGGCAGGATAAAAATATCAGACTCGCGCATTTTCTCCAAAACCTGTTCGTTTGATAAATGACCTAAAAAATTCGGCTTGTTAGAAATCGACTTCAAACGCGCAAATTCCTTGCCATCTCCGATAACAGTTAAATCTAAATTATCGAATTTTTCACAAGCAAGAATAACTTTATCCACGTTTTTTCGCCGAATCAGGTTGGCGCAAGTAATAACCTTGTATTTACCCTCTTTTTTTAAGTATCTTTTTGTTACCAGGTTTTTATCAATCCCAGAAAAAGCTACAAAAGTTTTATTTTCGTATTCAGGATAAAGTTTCAGGAATTTTTGCCTCAAAACTTCCGAACGGCAAGCGATTTTTGACGCATTTTTGTAAGCAAGCTCAAGCTGAGGTTTGAAATAAATTGAATAAACAGGATTAGTTAAAACCTCTAAATCCGAGATATGAACACCTGCAACAAACGGGCGCCCAAGCTTGTTTGCGACAATCAAACCGCTTGGCATGTGCGCGACCGTAATATCCGGCTCGAAATCGGTTTTTATCTTTTTGCTGACATCACCGAGAAACGGGAGGAAGTAGTTAACATTCTCGACCTCGCCATAAATCCCGCTTTTGTAGAAGGGTTTTCCACGCAAAAAAGAGTTAAAAAGAAAATTGGGTTTAATCACTCTGACCTCGTGCCCCAAATCTTCCCAGCCTTTTACAAAGCTGTAAATCGTTTTTGGAGTATATTTTTCATCCTCTTTCACAGGATAGAGGTCTGTGATAACAAGAATTTTCATTAAATATCTCCATATTTATTTTTTTCAAAACAGAGAATATTTATTAGAGAAAACAGCATTACAACAACCAGAAGTACGACCGCAAGCGCTGAAGCATAACCCAAATCAAGGTTTTCGAACGCGCGTTCGTATATATAATAAACAATTGTTTTGGTTGAGTTCAGAGGCCCACCCTTTGTCATAACATAGATTTCTGCAAAAACTTTCATCGCAGAAATTGTGCTTATGGTTGAGACAAGCGCAATCGTTGGCATTATATGCGGAATTGTGACTGTTAGGTGTTTTGTAACAAAATTTGCCCCATCAATATCACAAGCTTCGTACAAATCCTGCGGAACGCTCATCAGGGAGGCAAGATAAATCATCATATAGTACCCAATCCCTTTCCAAATTGTAACAAGCGCCACGGAGAAAAGCGCCCAATTAGGGTCAACAAGCCAGCCGATTGAATCTATTCCAAAGATAGAAAGAATATAGTTCAAAATTCCCTGCTGTGCATAGAGCCACTTAAAAGCAATAGCGGCAACTACAATAGAGACAATTACCGGAAGGTAGAGAAGAATTTTATAAAGCGTTATTCCTCTGATTTTCTGGTTAATAAGTATTGCCAGAAAAAGCGGGAAGGTTACAAGAAAAGGAACCGCGATTACGAGGTACATAAAAGTATTAAACATAACCTTGTAAAAAATGGGTTCTTTAAAGAGTTTCACATAATTATCTACTCCGTTAAAAGTTGGGTGGTAAATACTTGAGGAGTAATCAAAAAAACTCAGCCCGAAGGTTTGGAAAAACGGGACAAAGAAAAACACAATCAAAACCGCCGCAGCCGGTAGCAAAAATAGATAAGGCGTGTATTTTTTGTAATAATTCATAAACCAATTATCTCACCTGTGTGAAGTTTGGTCAAGATTGTGGTATAATAGCCGTGTTATGCAAGTATCACAGGTTAAATCCAACAGAATTATTACACCAAAGACGACCGGCTACGCCGCAACAACAGCGCTCGGAGTTGCTGTATACAGCGGAATTACAAAGAACCGGTCAATAAGAAAAACGCACAAGCCGTTTGCGTACATCAGCGCTGTGCTTACAGCGATTCACATCGCACTTATTGAGTACAATCACTGGAAGTGGAAACACAGCAGCACTAAAAACAGCTAAGTCCACTTAGAAAATATTTTAAAAAAATTTTTGTTTATTGTATTTCAACATAAACACACAATATGATGATTTTTCTTGACATTATAAATTATTTGTAGTAATCTGCTCTCATCAAAGGAGTGTAAAATGCGTATTACTAATGGATACGTCGCGTCGACAAATACTTTATATCAAAAAAATAACAAAAATAAGAAATCTGGTATAAATTGTAGGCAAGGAAATACCAACAACTATTGGTAAATTGGTAACAATCTTAAAGGTTAGTCGGTACCCCCTGAGGAGTAATGATTTGTGCGAATTTGTAGCGGAAAAAGCAACATCAGATATTTGTGAAGGTTTAACTCGTGATTCTTGGAAGGAATGTGGGAATATTAATGTAGATTATTCAAATCTATATAATATGTTCGATGATGATGGTGGTCCTGAAGCCTTCTTGGAACGATATATGCAACTGGCCTGGAATGGGGACTCTGCATTGATTGATGCGGCGAACAGCAAAGTTGGAACTATTTTGGAAAATTGCAGATGGATTTATGGTCTTAAAAATTGACCTTAAATGAAAGGGAATATTATGTTGCGAATAGAATCAACTGTTAATTGTAATATTTTTAAATCAAAATCTACAACAAGTTCTTGTAAATCATTGCAAGATAATCATAGAGGCGGAAATAATATATTACTGATAACTTTATCCGCGTTGGCGCTCGGTTCAATTGCAGTTTTTGGACTAAAGAGTAATTCAAAAATAATTTCTTATGAAAAAGCTCTTGAAAAATCCGGGGTTAAAATTCAAGATGGTATTGCTACATTAACTAAATCAGGAGAAAAATTTACAGGCAAAATTCAACGTTACAAGACAAAAGAGCTTAAGGAAACTGTTAATTTTGAGAATGGGCAATTGATAGAAAAATTATACCATAATACTAATAATTCTGAAATGGACGGATACTTTTATAAAAACGGACAATTGGCACTAAGCGTTAGTCCAAGTACAGATGGTGAAAGAAAATTATTTTGTTTTCGCAAATACTCGGATGGTAATATGATAATGCGTGGAGATGCTAGTATTGAAAAAGATCTTTCGGTATTTGAATGGGCTAGAAAAACCCTTAAGTCTTAGTTAAGGAATATTAAATAAATAGGAGAGAGTTAGTGCATATAAGGCACTGACTGACATTTACTACCATTTACATTTTTATTCATGATATAATCAAGAAAAAACAAATTGGAGAAATATAAATGAGTAAATATTTATTGGAAGTAGGTGTTGAGGAATTACCATATAAGTTTATACCAATGGCGATTTCACAACTTAAGACTGGTTTTGAGACTTTTTTAAACAACAGCAATGTTAAATTTGACGATATTAAAGTTATGGCAACCCCTCGAAGACTTGCCGTAATCGTTGACGGGCTTGCAAACTCACAGCCCGATGTTGAAAAAGTCGTCAAAGGCCCTATTGCAAAAGTCGCGTTTGATGAAAACAACAACCTGACAAAAGCAGGCGAAGGTTTTGCAAACAAAAACGGGGTCTCAAAAGACGATTTGTATGTTGAAGACAACTATCTTTACGCCAAAATTTCAATAAAGGGCAAGAACACAAAAGATTTGCTTCAGGAAAATGTTCCGCAAATCTTTGCAAAGCTTCAAGGGCCGCACTTCATGAGATGGGGAAACAACGATGTGAAATTCTCACGCCCGATTAGATGGGTGCTTTCAATCCTTGACAGCGAAGAAGTTAAAATAACTTTAATCGACAAAACTTCTTCAAACATCACCAACGGACACAGATTCTCAGAACAAAATATTGTTATCAACAACCCTGACGAGTATGTTTCAAAACTCCGCGAGGCAAAGGTTATTGTTGACCCGGATGAAAGAAAACAAAGAATCCTTGAACTTACAAAAATCGAGGCTGACAAGCTTAATGCAGTAACAAAGATTTCTGACGATTTGTTGGAAGAAGTTACGTTTATCTGCGAGTATCCGGTTGCTGTTACCTGCAACTTTGACGAGGCTTATCTTACTATCCCGCAGGAAGTTGCGGTTACGGTTATGGAAACACACCAGAGGTATTTTGCGCTCTATTCAAAAGACGGAAAGCTCACCAACAAGTTTGTTACAATCACAAACTACATCGGAAACGAATTTGAGAACATCAAAGCCGGAAATTTAAGAGTTATCAAGGCTCGTCTTGATGACGCGGTATTCTTCTTCAACGAAGACACAAAAAAACCGCTTGAGGCTTACGTTGA
>CANAXK010000127.1 GCA_947365485.1 uncultured bacterium | reverse complement strand
AAAAAATATTCACTAAAAAAAATGCGTTTGAAGAAGCAGAGCAGACCGCCAAAAACATTTACTGCATCTCACACAGCGTCAATGATCTGGTTGAGATTTTTAAGCTCCTGAACCAGCAGGGAAAGTTTGACGAAGTCTTTGAATACAGGTTTGAAGAATCCAATAGCGCGCTTGAGCTGGAAATCGCGCGGGCTCATTATTACAAAAAAGATTTCAAGAAGGCAAAGGAAATCCTTGAAAAAGCACTCGAAGTAGATTCTTCGAATCAGGACTTGCTGCTTTTGCTTGCACAAACCTGTTATTCAATGAACGAGAAGGATTATTGCGTTTCTTTGCTAGACAGGCTCGTAGTAGACGAGACCAATCCGGAGACATTGAATTTTGCAGGGCTTGTTGAGACCTACAGAGGAAATTACAAATGCGCAACAGAGTATTTTAACTGCGCAATAAGGATTTCAGGCTCAAACAGCGAGTATTATTACAATCTGGCCAATGTTTATTTCAAGCAGGGTGAGACTTTGCTTGCCAAAAAGTATTACAACATGGCGATTTCAATCAGTCCTGAAAACAAAAACTATCATTTTGCGCTTGCAAATCTTTATTATTCTGAAAAGCACTACAAGCGCGCGTTAGAGGAGCTAAAGGGGAATTTCTTTGAAGCGCGGTTATTAAAAGCGGTCATTCTGTATGACACCGGATATTTGGCGCTCGCCAAAAAGGAGCTTGAGAAGCTTGCTCAGGAGCGGCCTGAAAACAACATCATAAAGGATTACAGGGCAAGAATTGACGAGGAGTTGAGAATCAACTAAAAAACTCTGTGGTTCTGAATTTTTCGTAGAAATGATTCAGTCTGTCTCTATCATGCACATACCAGTATCCGATAAGCACTTCAAACGCTGTCGCGGGTCTGTAATCGTGCTGGATAGAGCGTCTTGCGACCGGTATCGGCAGATTTCTTCCGCGTCTTGCGAGTTCTTGTTCTTCTTCATTCAAATCCGGCATAATAAAATTGAGCATGTCTTTTTGAAAAGCAGCATTCACTCTGGCAGTCGTAATATTATGGAGCAGTTTGGAGTTAGAAGTCTTGTAAACAGTGTATTCCCGAACAAAGACTTCCCATACAGCATCGCCCAGATGTGCGTAATTTCTAAGTACCATAGCTTCGTTTGTCATACCCATATTCTAACACAAGGAGAAAAATTTTATTTTCCCTCTTTACAAAAAAAATTTATTTGTTAATATAAAAAAGGAGATAATCCTCAGTAGCTCCCATAGTGAAGCGAAAGCGGAACGGGCTACAGATGTTAGAGCAGTTGCTCCGGCATTGACGGGTTATAACCAAGCAGAATAATCCTCAGTAGCTCAATGGCGGAGCAACCGGCTGTTAACCGGTAGGTTGTTGGTTCGAGTCCAACCTGGGGAGTTTTTTCTTTTATTCCCGGATCGTCTAGTGGCAGGACGAAAGATTCTGGCTCTTTTAACGGTGGTTCGAATCCATCTCCGGGAGATTATTTGTACAAAAAGACTCTTTAACAAGCTTGTTGAAGGGTCTTTTCAGCTTGCAGAAGAAGTTAGAGCCATTGAGATAAAAGTTCGGGAAAACTTATTTCAATTTCTTATCACAGGATTGCAGGCAGGGCTTGAAAAAAGGAAAAACAAGGTATAATATAAGTAAGATAGTTTTGATACGGTAAATCTCGACACCGAGCCAACGGGCGACAGAGGGATAGTTCGAGTCCTCACAATCAGAACTATCTTTTTTTAGTTGATTTATGTTAGCAATGTGAAATGTTGTAAGAAATATTTCATCATTTTTTAAAGTAGTTTTGATAACAAATTGATAAATCTTATTATCTATCTTAAAATAGATTAAATTTATACTATCTTTTAATGGTAGCACAAGTATACTGTCATCTAAAATACACTTAAAGATTCTATATCGCCTTATGATAAAAATCTATCAAATTTCGCGCGGCCTTTGATGCGTATCTTCCGACCATATAAATATCTTCATGCACCTTGTCAGGAATCTTTGGAACAACTTCCCTATCCATTCTCTGGCTTCTGTTATCAATAGAATCAAGTAATGACGCGTTGTTTATAATTCTTTCGTAAAACTCTAAGCTCAAATTTTTAGGAGCAAACCTTTTCAATGAATCAAGCTGCTTCGGATACATTGTCGCTGCATACTTTTTTCGTTCGTTCAATACATTTTGCTTAAGCTCTTTTATCTGCAAGCTCTTTTCAAGCGTATCAGCTGCAAGAGCCTTGTTTTCCATCCTCAAACCTTCTAATTCAGCACGGGTGCGTTCATTTGACCTATGATTTTCTACATTCAAACTAACACAGGTTGCCACAATACCTGCAGCACCAAGTCCCATAAGTTCTTTGTTTTACAAAATGTAACACTTAGGTTCCTAAGCATACAAAAATATGATAAAATAAATATATGTTTACTATTTAGGTGACGCGATGAAAAAGATTTTTATTTTGGCTCTGGCACTATCAATCAATTTATTTTTTCCGGCAGGATGTTTTGCTGAAACAGTGATGTTCAACACAAAAACCTACAAATTCCACAAGCCCGGATGTGAATGGGCAAGAAAATGCACGGTCAATTGCATTAAAATTGAGAAAAAAGAAGCTGTGCAGCGTGGCGGCAGGCCTTGCAAGGTTTGCGGGGGCTAAATTTAGAACACGCCTTTTGAGTTCAAGAACTCGCCGTAGTGTTTGTCTGCTACAAGAATATGTTGCAGAACCCATTTTTTCAAGAACACAAGAATATCAAAATGCAGCAAATGTTTGCCTGAATTGTAATCCGCTGCAAACTGCTCGATTTTATCCATAAACAATTTATGCTGTTTTCTGTGAGCATCATAGTGCGGGTACCTATTATTGAGCAAGCAAACATCTTCTTCCATAAAATGTTCTTTTGAATATTTCACCAAATCATTAATGACCATGGCCAAAGCAAGACGGTCATTTTTATCTTCCATTGTTGCGTATAATTTTTTTATAATATCAAATAAATGTCTGTGTTGTTCGTTAAATTTCTCAACCTTAACATCATAGGTCTGATCCCAATTAAACGTATTCATATATTTGCTCCATTTACTTCTAACATACGATATAAATAAAATTTTTGCAACTTTTATACATGAGCCTCCAAGCTCTTGACAAAATGTTAGTTTTCCCATACAATTATTCACAAATAAAGTTAGGAGAACCAAACAAAAATGAGTGCAATAAAAGTTGCAGGCAGATATCTCGACCAACCAAGGCTGGTAAAAAAGTTTTCGGATAAAGTACCACCTATCTTAACCCTCGCAGCTGTCGGCATAGTTGCGCATGACACATACAAAACTCCGCCTGAAAAGCGGGAAAAAAGGCTTGTTCAAAACGGTCTGACTATGTTCGGCGCGGTTGCATCTTCTCTTCTTGCACCGCATATTACGTTCCGATTATTTAAAACCGCGCCGAAGGTAGTTAGCTTAAAAGAGTTAGAAAAAACCAACACAAAATTAGTTAATGACTTTCTCTCCCAGAATCAGGTTAACTCAAAAACCAGGGAAGCCTTAAACAAAATCAAGACCAAAATCCTCCGTCCCAAAGAAGTTAAGACTCTATCCGAAGGTCTGAACACAAAAGAAGGAGAAAAGCTTCTGCATTCGCTCATACCCGAGCCTGAAAACATAACGTCAAGGGACATCTTTTCGGAAATCGGACGGCTTTCTGTTTTCGGACTAATTCCGGTACTCGGAGGAATCGCAGGCGGGATTGCCGGAGACTGGCTCACTTGCAGCAATTACAAGCAAAGGATTCCAAACAAAATAAAAGAAGGTGCCTACCAGTACCTTGCCAACATTTTCCTGTGCAACATCGGAGCCGGAGCAGCACTCGGGATTCTTGAAAAAATGAACATCAAATCAAAATCCGTCAGGGCTCTTGGAATGATTACAGGAATTCTCATCACAGGAGTGATCGGCGGAAGCTCAATTGCAAACCTTATTGGAAGAAAAGTCATTAATCGGTGTTTCAAGGACTACAATCCGTCGGAGCGCGGGCGAAAACCAGAACCGCTCGACATTTGTCTACACACAGACGATATAGCAACTGTTGCGGTAATGTCAGGCTTAAGATGGATTGAACCAGCCTTACCGGCCTTGTATGCAATATCCGGTTACAGAGCAGGAATCGGATACAGAGGAAAACAAGACAAAAAGGAAGTTAGACATCCTGAGGCTTTGTCAAAAAACCTTGTTTAAAAGGAACATTCTTGTTTACAAATCCGGTGCGGACAATATTTCTGCCGAACTTTTGTTCAAGTTTATCAAGGCTTTTTCCGAGTTGTTCGTTTTGCTCGCGCCTCGGGTTCTCGTCAAACAAAAGCAACTGTTCCTGCTCACATGAATTAAATTCCTCTAGTACGATTCCGATACTTCTGTACAAGGTATTTACTGAAAACATCTGCTCAAGAAGAGGAAACACAGCACGTGAAATTTCAAACTCAAAGTCTGTCGGGACTTTAAGCTGTATCTTCTCATAAAAAGTCCTAAAATCTTTTGTCTTAAGAATCAAACCCACACTTCTGCATTTGCAATTAATTCTTCTAAGCCTTGCGCAGCTTGCGTGAATATGAATCGAGAGTTCGTTTTTCAAATAATTCAAATCTGACGAAAACTCCGGAAAGGATTTTGTATCGCTTATTGATTTCGGGAGCTCTACCTCGTTGCTTATCGGAGAAACGACCACTCCAAGGAGTTCAGCTTTAATCGTAAGCCCGTTTTTTCCAAACCTTGTTTTAATCCATTTATCATCTTTCTGCACATAGTCATAGGCCGTACGGATTCCATGCCCGCGGAGTTTCACGCCCAGTTTTCGCCCAATTCCCCATACCTCCTGAATTTCAGTTTTTTCAAGAAGCTCACGAATCGACGCCTTGCCAGCAATCCTAATCCTGTCTCTGGTGCTTTTTGACTTGTCGGAAGCGAGTTTTGCAAGAGTTTTTGTTCTGCTAACCCCAATAGAAACAGGAATTCCGGTCTCGTTTGCTATTCTGTCTTTGAGTTCAAGCGCGAGTTTGTAGTAGTTTTTCTTATAAAGCTTTGTAAGTCCCGTAAAATCCACGAATGCTTCATCAATAGAATAGACCTCGACATTGGGACTAAAGCTTTTTAG
>CANAXK010000126.1 GCA_947365485.1 uncultured bacterium | reverse complement strand
TTCACAGGTTATTTCAAAGTTTGCTTAATATTTTTTTAAACATGCTTTATTTTTTTATAAATTTTATATACAATATAAATAAGAGAAAGAGAGTGTAGTGCATGGGAATAATATCAAATTACAACAAACCCAGCCGAAAGGATGATATACGGCTACTTACAATAATTATTGCAGTATTTTTGCTTGTTGTGTGGTTATTTACGCCTCCCGGAAACAAGTTCATGGAGATGTGTTTTTACGGAAACCACGTTAAGCACTTTTTTGCAAACATCACTAATAACAACAAAAGCACAGAGTATATTTTCCACAGGAATAATGCGATTTATATAGCCAGAATGTACAAAGGCAAGAACGCCCAAAGAGCTATTACAGAAATGGATTTGGCTATTAAAACAATTCCTGCCTATGTTAATGACTATGAATTAAAAACTCTCTACAAAGACAGAGCTTACATCAAGCTTTATGTCGGTGATTATAAAGGTGCTTTGAACGACTTTTTGAATTCCGGAAACATTGAATTCAATGATAATTTGAAAGTTGCTATGCTTCTTAAAGAAAATGGGAACTACAGGGATGCTTTATCATACTGTAATGCTATACTTGACAAAGACCCTACAGCTTACGTAGGTTTTGCTTGTACTGCGGAGTTGTACGCATCATTGAAACGCTATGATGTAGCAATCAGGGCATGGGACTTATTAATTGATAGAAAGAAAAATAATCCGAGAGCATATATGGACAGAGCCAAGCTTAAAAAAGCTATTGGCGATATGAAAGGCTACGAAAACGATGTGAAGCTTGCAAAAGAATATTCACCATCAATAGATGAAAACGATTCAATAATCTATGATGCGCTTCATCCGAAGATACTTGCTCTTCCTATCAAATAAATCTTAATAATTAATTAATGTCCTAAGCACCTTGTTTGTTCTAAAATATTATTGTATATCAGGCTTGAGGTGAAACAGAAATAATGAAATATTCCGAATATTCCGTGGTAGTAGTAGGAAGCGGTGCAGCAGGACTTTATGCAGCATTGAAAATATCACAGCAAATTAATTTACCCGATGGAGTTCTTCTGGTAACAAAATCAGAGCTGGGCGAAAGCAACTCAAAATATGCTCAAGGCGGAATAGTCGGAGTTGTTCATCAAAATCCTGAAGACAGCGTGGAATCCCATGTTCAGGACACCCTCAAAGCCGGCGCAGGCCTGAACGACAGAAAGGCTGTAGAATACATTTCAGAGGCATCAGACGAAGTTGTTAACGACCTGATTGCAAACGGGGTAAAATTCGACACAAATCCTGACGGAGACCTGACATTCACTCTGGAAGCAGCACACAGCATCAGAAGGATTCTGCATGCCGGAGGTGACGCGACCGGAAAAGGAATCACAACAGCGCTTTGCAAAGATGTGCGCAATGACAGCAACATAACTGTTGTTGAAAACTCTATGGCAGTTGAGCTTCTGGTAAATTCTGACAGCGAATGCAAAGGTATTATTCTCTATAATGAACTCACCGGCGAGCACGAAATCGTTTACACATCCGCTGTAATCCTTGCAACGGGTGGGCTCGGTCAGTTGTACAAATTTACGACCAATCCTGACGGAGCTACCGGAGACGGAATTGACCTTGCTTACAACGCAGGAGCGATTATTCAGGACATGGAGTTTGTGCAATTCCACCCAACGGCTCTTGCAATAAGCCCTGACAACAAGAACAGATTCCTGATTTCAGAGGCAGTACGCGGTGAGGGTGCAAAACTCGTCAACACAACAGGCGAGCAGTTTATGTCAAAATACCATGACAAAAGGGAGCTTGCTCCTAGAGACATTGTAACAAGGGCTATTTTCAGCGAGATGCAGAAAAACCACTCGTTCAATGTGTTTCTAAACGCGTCAATTATTGACCAAAACAAGCTATTCAAACGTTTTCCAACGATTTCCAAACGCTGCATCGAAAACGGGATTGATATTTCTAAAAAGCCGATACCTGTTGCCCCTGCTGCTCACTATTCAATGGGCGGGATAAAAGCAACAGTGGAAGGAAGGACTTCTGTAAAGGGCTTATACGCAATCGGGGAATGCGCGTCAACAGGATTGCACGGAGCAAACAGACTGGCAAGCAACTCGCTTCTTGAATGCGTTGTATGCGCTTATGAGCTTGCAGACTATCTTTCTTTTGCAAATCTCACAACTCCTAAAAAGATTGATGAAAACATCATGAAAACAATTGATTTGTATTCTTATCCATTGAGCGAGGTTGATTACGACACAGAGGTTCTCAAGCAGAAACTCAAGGATTTGATGTGGTCAAATGTCGGGATAATCCGAAACGAGGCTGACTTGTTAAAGGCTCAAGGCTTAATTAACCAATACAAGCAGGAATTTCAGAGGAACAGAAAATGCCTCAATCAGGACGAGTACGAATACAGAAACATGCTAACAGCAGCTTCTTTGATTGTAGAAGGGGCTTTGAACAGAAAAGAATCACGCGGCGCGCATTCACGTTCAGACTTTCCGGTCACACAAACAGACGCGCAGCATTCTGATATAACAAGAGAGAAGGAATTAATTTTATGTTAAACAATTTTTTTATAGAAGACCATGTTAAAAACGCGCTTCAGGAAGACATTGGATTCGGAGACATAACAACCGATTACCTGACAAACGAAGAAGACGAAATGACCTGCACACTGAACACCCGTGTTGACGGCATTTTCTGTGGTAAAAATGTTTTTGAGACAGTGTTCAGAATTCTTTCTCCAAAGATTGAAATAAAATTTTACTTTAACGACGGTGATGAGATAAAAAAAGGTGACAAAATTGCTGACATCAAAGGCCCTGCAAGATACATACTTATGGGCGAAAGAACAGCTCTGAACTACATCCAGCGTATGAGCGGGATTGCAACAGAAACAAACAAATATCAGAAGGCTGTCGGTGAATACAAGGCAAAAATCGTTGACACAAGAAAGACCACACCAGGGTTCCGCGCTTTTGAGAAATACTCAGTAAAGACTGGCGGCGGAAGCTTGCACCGATTTAACCTTTCAGACTGCGCAATGATTAAGGACAACCACATCAAATATGCAGGCTCACTTACAAAAGCTGTTGAGAAATTGAGACAACACATTTCTCATGCGCACAAAATTGAGGTTGAATGCGATACTATTGAACAGGTCAAGGAAGCTGTTGCCTGCGGTGCAGACATTATTATGTTGGACAACATGAGTCTTGATACAATGATAGAGTGCGTAAAGCTGATTAACGGCAGAGCGATTGTTGAGGCTAGTGGAAACGTTAACCTTGCTACAATGCACGACATTGCATCAACAGGAGTTGACATAATTTCTTCAAGCGCAATAGTTGCAAAAGCACCTACACTTGATTTAGGATTAGATATGTAAATAAATACCTCCTTGTAGCTCAGTTGGATAGAGCGCAGGTCTCCGAAGCCTGAGGTCATGGGTTCAATTCCCGTCAAGGAGGGATTTATTTTGGAAGGTGGATGTTGAATCCTGGGTTTAAAATATGTTATACTAAAACAGTAATAAGAATTAAAGGACAGCGGAATTGGGTTTCTTCGATAGTATAAGAAATTTTAAAAACAGAATAGATCAGGTTGAATCCTCTGTATATTCAGGAAAACAATCTCTGCTGGAGGTTTATGAGCGAAACGCCAAGCTGGAAGCAGAAATCGTACTTAGAACTAAAGAGCTTGAGCGTGCAAACAAACAGATGCTCACTTTGCAGCATATCTGGGATATGATGAACTCCTCAAAACCCCTGTCAAGCGTTTTGAACGCAATTGTAAACAGCTTACAGGGCGAGCTTGGGTATTTGCACAGCTTCATTGTGAAACAAAAATCCGATGTTGAAGGAAATTATCTTCAAATCGTGGCAGCTTCTCAGGAAGATTCCCATCTCACCCTGCAAAAACGATTTTCAGAGTTCTTTAAGTGCGATATCGACGACTATAAACTCCAATTCCCTCATATTCCTGAGCTTAAAAACGCTGTTAATAATAACCAGATTTATCAGTCACAAAACCTTTCCAGCCTGATTTGCGGTTTCCTGCCGGAGCTTGAAGCTGAAAAAGTGAATGCCTTTATCAAAGATTCAAAAATGAAGTCATATATACTTGTACCTTTGTCCTCAAAACAGGTACATTTTGGCTCTTTGATAGTTTTTTCATCACGTGAGACCGTGAGCGGAAGCGAAATTGACTTTTTGAGCCTGTTTGCAAAACAAATTGAGCTTGCAATTACCATTGCAGACCTGTTTCAGGCTGTAAAAGAACAGGCAATCACAGACGGCATGACAGGCTTGTATAACAGAAGGTATTTCGAAGATTTTATCAAAAAAGAAGCCGTCCGTGCTAACCGCCAGAACCAGAAATTTACTGTAATCGGGCTTGATTTGGACCACCTGAAACGAATCAACGATGTTTACGGGCACAACTACGGTGATTTGGCTATCAAAACCATTGCAGAAGTCCTGAAAAACAACGCACGCTCAATCGACGTGGCTGCAAGAATGGGCGGAGAAGAGTTTAACATAATTCTCCCGGGTGTTGATTCAGCGGGAGGCGCCGTAGCTGCAGAGCGTATCAGAAAAGCTATTGAAAGTATCGAGCTTGAAAAAATCGGGTACATCACAGCAAGCTTAGGCGTTGCAACCTATTTAGAGCACTCGGAAGAGATTGAAGAGCTTCTTGAGCTCACGGATCAGGCAATGTATGAATCTAAAAGAAACGGCAGAAACAGGGTTACAATCGCAAAACCCGCTTACGAAACATCTTGGGAAGAAATCGCAATTAATACTTTTGCAGATATCCTTACTAAGCACAGAATCCCTGTTGATGAAGGTACAGCGCAGCTTTTAAGCCGCAAACTTCAAGAGATGAATATCAACAACGAAAAATTGTATCAGGTGGCTGACACTCTTGTTTCAAGCTACAATCCGGAGCACACCGCAGGAGGGGTGAAGCAGAAAGTCCAGCTTGCAGCGCTACTTGCCAAAAGGTTTGAGCTATCCAAAGCCAACCTTGACAAGCTCAAAATTGCAGTTCTTCTGTATGATATCGGAAACACAATGCTTCCAAAAGACATTTTGAGAAAAAAAGAACCGCTAACAAAGACGGACAGAGAATCAATCAACCAGCACCCTGTGATTGCAG
>CANAXK010000125.1 GCA_947365485.1 uncultured bacterium | reverse complement strand
TGATTAAGCGTGACAACTCGCCGTTCATTGCTCGAACGAGCCTGATTCTCTTATCTTCTTTAGTTGAAGTAAAATCTCCTTTATCAAAAACTTCCAGTCCGACATTCTGGTCGTACAAACCACTTTCAACAATAACCATGATTGCACGGTCTCTTTGTTCTGTTGTACATTTTTTCATGCCAGGTGTACAGTCGCCTTTTTTGAGTTTAAGCACAGATTTTGTACCATCTACTGCGCGAGAAGCGACAATATTATTACGGGCAAGAAGAGCCTGAATTTCCAGAGCTTTTCCCAGATTATCGGTCGTAAGAAGGTCTACGTCTTCTTTAAGCGGTTCTTTGCTCACGTCAATCTGTTCGCTTTTTGAGCCGTTTGACGCTGCAATCGTTCCGCACAGAATAAAAATCACAAGCAGGAGTATTACGCCCCCGATTATTGAGGCTAAAAGAATTTTATTTTCTAATAGTTTTTTGAAATCCATATATCCTGCCCTATAAGAATATTATACACATATATATTAATTATGAGAAGTCTAAATCTGAATCTGCATTATTTTATCATACGCCTGTATGACTTTACCCGTTACAGTGGTTGCCACGTTAACAGAAATTTCAGCTTTTGAAATCGCGACCATAACATCGTGGATATCAACATTTTCAGAGCCCATCATCGCGTCTTTCAAAAGATTGTCAGGTGCATTCATTGAGGTGTTGAGGTTTTCAACAAGTCCTGACATAACACTCTGGAAGTTAGCAGTCGAAGGCTCTTCCACTCTGTTCATTCTTGCAGAAGGGACATCGCCCCAACTATCCAGTTTGGTGTGCTGGATTCTTGCTTCTAAGTCGTATCTTGGATAAAAACCGTTGAACATATTTCACCTCTTTTATTATATTTATCGGATGATTGTTGGATGTGCTTTAATGATTGGAGTCAAAATCATATATTCGTAGTATTTGTTTAAGAATTATTAAAGAGATGTCAAGGTTTTGTCGAAGTTGAAAGTATGAATTTACATGAAGAATGCTTATTAAAATACTTACTTAACCCCCTTGACTTGCTCCGCTCAACCGAGCTTTTGAAGCTGAACAACAGCCTGATTGAAAAAAGCCTGAACGGTGATAAGTTTCTTGCAAAAACAGCCAAGATTAACTATACTAGAATATAGTTAAATTAGACTTGGGAGAGAAAATTTTGAAGAATCTTATAAAAACCAAATGGTTTACATTCGGAACATATTTGCTGCTCGTTCTTGCAGCTTTGCTAATCAGTTTTGTACTTTTGCAAAACAACAGAACTCTTAAAAACGTTATTGTATCGTTCTTTGAAGTTGCTGAAAACAGAACCTTCGACTACCGCCAGTCACTTCGAGTGCTTCACAAACGCCCTGTTCCAAACAAGGACATTGTTGTGCTTGCGATAGACGACGCGAGCCTAGAAATGCTCTGGGACAAGTACGGCGAGTGGCCGATTCCGAGAAACGTCTACGCGGATATGATTAACTACATTGAGGATGAAAACCCGCAGGCAATAATCTTTGATCTGATGTTCATAAAATCACTTAGAGCTTCAAAAGAAGCAGACAAGTATCTATCGGATACAATGAACAAGTACCCGAATGTGTACACATCAATGAATTTCGACAACCAGCCAAGTGATGTAAGGCTCCCGATTGACCTGCCGGAAAGACTCGCTGTGAAGCTTGAAAACGATTCAAATGTAGATTTTAACAGGAAATACAGATTCTCAAACTGCCGGCCTATCTTAGCATCGCTTATTGACGGCAAAGCAAATATTGGGATGACAAACGTTATGCGAAACAATGACGGCATTATCAGAAACATTGCTCCGCTTATGATATACAAGGATAATTATTATCCTTACCTGTCATTCAAGGCTGCAAGCGACTACTTAACAGGAAGCCCTGAAACCGGCTATGTCATTAATAAAAACGCAAAGCTCGTTGTTTCAGATACAAAAATCCCGCTAAACAAGGACGGAGAAGCGATTCTGAACTGGTACGGCCCGAGCGGAACGCACACAATTGTTCCGATGTATAAATTAATCAGAGAGATGGAAGGCAAAGAAGCCAACAAGTTTGACTACAAGGACAAAATCATCATAATAGGGACAACTGCAATGAGCCTGCACGATACAAAGAGTGTGCCGGTTCAAGAAGGAGTTTATCCGGGAGTGGAAGTCCACGCAACATTCTTCAACAATATGCTGGACAACAATTTTATTGCAAAAACTCCGGTAATTACAGACTTGCTCATAATTGCAGGCGTAATAGCTATTGTAGGCGCAATTGTAATGCTTTCAACTTCAACCCTGTTTGCATTCCTCTCAACAGTGTTGTTTGGAATTGCATATCTTTTTGTCTCATACTACACAATGGAATTATTCAATCTGTGGATACCGGTTGTGCTTCCTGTTATCTCGATTATGGCAGCTTTTGCGCTCTCGTTCCTTGCAAAATACCTGATGAAATCAAAGGATTTTGAGTACCAGTACAAGCTTGCAACGATTGACGGGCTCACAGAACTCTACAACCACCGCTATTTTCAGGATACATTAAGAAAACAAATGGACATTGCAAGAAGATACAACCAGCCGTTTTCGCTCATAATCGTGGACATTGATTTCTTCAAAAAGTTTAATGATACTTACGGGCATCAGGCTGGTGATGCTGTTCTAAGACAGGTTGCCCAGACTTTGAAAAAGAACTCCAGAACAACTGATTACGTTTGCAGATACGGCGGTGAAGAAATGAGCATAATTCTTCCGAACACAAGCGCAGAAGAGGCTTTGAACAACGCAAACAGAATTTGCAAGGCCGTTGCCGAAAAGCCGTTCCAGCTTAACCCTGTTGACAGCGCATCTGTTACAATAAGCCTCGGTGTTGCAACTTTCCCTGACAATGCACAAACCCCGCAGGATTTAATCGAATGGGCAGACAAGGGCTTGTATTATGCTAAAGAGCATGGAAGAAATCAGGTTGGCAGATATTAAGATTTGTAACGAAACTTCTTTAAAAATTAAAGTTTTGGAAAAATGTGCCGTTATATATCATGTAATGAATACACAGTGAAGGTAGTGCAATTATGAAGGAAGTCAAAATCATAGGAGCAGGACTTGCCGGTTCGGAGGCAGCATTACAGCTTTCGAAGCGGGGAATAAAGGTCAAGTTGTACGAAATGAGACCCGAAAAAACAACGGGCGCTCACGTAACAGGTGACTGCGCAGAGTTTGTCTGCTCAAACAGTCTTGGCTCTTCTGAGATTACTAACGCAAGCGGACTGCTCAAAAAAGAAATGGAGATTCTTGGAGGGGAGCTTATCAAGATTGCTTATGCAAACGCTGTTCCTGCAGGAAACGCGCTTGCAATTGCACGAGAAGATTTTTCAAGGGCGGTTACCCAAAAGATTGAAAACGACCCTAATATAGAAATAATTAGAGAAGAAGTAACAGAAATTCCGGACGGAAATGTAATTATAGCATCCGGCCCGCTCACGAGCGATAAGTTTGCAGAAGCAATAAAAGAGTTTACACAAAGTGAGCACTTACACTTTTTTGACGCAATAGCACCGATCGTAGAAGTTGACTCAATCAATTTTGACAAAGCCTTCTGGGCATCAAGATACGACAAGGGTGAGGCTTCTTACATCAACTGTCCAATGAATAAAGAAGAATACGAAAAGTTCTACAATATTCTGACCAACGCGCCTAGAATCGAGCAGCATAGCGTTGACAAGGATTCCAAATACTTTGAGTCCTGTCTGCCTGTTGAGGTTCTTGCTTCGCGCGGAGTGGACACATTAAGGTTCGGGCCAATGAAGCCTGTAGGGCTTATTGACAAAAGAACAGGAATAGAAAACTACGCAGTTGTTCAGCTAAGGCAGGACAATTCAGCAAAAACTCTGTTCAATCTGGTCGGATTTCAGACAAACCTCAAGTGGGGTGCTCAAAAGGAGTTACTCCAATCAATTCCGGGATTAGAAGAAGCGAGCATTGTAAGATACGGAGTAATGCACAGAAACACGTTCATCAACTCTCCGCAGATTCTCAACCCAACTTTAGAGACTAAAAAGCGCAAGGGTCTATTCTTTGCAGGACAGATAACCGGCACTGAAGGTTACTCAGAATCGATTGCAACAGGCATGTTAGCAGGAATGAATATGGCAAGAAGAGTTACAAGTGGGTTGACACCTCACCCTAACCCTCTCCTCGAGGAGAGGGAACAATTAATCACTCTTCCACGCGAGACAATGCTCGGTTCAATCACCTTCTACATAAGCGATTCAGCGCACCTCAAGCATATCTCATCACGTGATAACTCTGTGAGATATTTACCCCTACAACCTATAAATTCTAACTGGGGAATCCTTCCTCAAATAGAATTACCTAAAAAAGAAAGGAAAAATAAAAAGCTGAAAACCGAGCTTCTGGCAAGGCGTTCGGTCGATGTTTTAAAAGATTTTGTTTACAGTATGTAAACTTTTGTTAAGAGTTTACGCAATTATTTCCTCAGAAACTACTTTATATATACAAGAGTAGAGAAACGAGGAAAAAGGAGTATATCATGGGACTTGATTTAACAAAATTAAATGAAATTGTTAAAGCTGCAGATCTAGCAGGCAACAAAGACGGAAAAGTTAATGCAGAAGACAAGAAAGAAGTTTCTGTATTTGAAGCAGAGCTTGCTAAGCTCGGTTTGACAAAAGAGGAAGAGCAAGGCGTTTACACTCTTATGGGACTTGAAAAATCAGAAGCTCAAGAAGTTACTCCTGAAAAGCTTTCAAGAAAAGAAAGAAGAGCCGCAAAGAAAGTTGCAGATGGCAAAGAAGATGTTGCTCTAGATAAGCTAACCAATCTTGTTAACGATGGTGTTGAGCCGGCAAAAATCGTGACAGAACTTCAAAAAACATTCGGTACACAGGCAAAAGATGCCAAGTATCAGCAAATAGCAAACGAAGTTGGATATGTTTTGAGCCTTGTTCCAGCATACGGTTCAAAAGATGACGTTGAAAAAATCCATGATAAAGTAAAGAAAGATTTAAAGGCTGCTAAGAAATGGGACAGCTTCCACAAAGATGTTTTGGAGCAGCTTGAAAGACAGGCAGAAGCTACACAAAGAACAAAAGAATATAACGAAATCAAACAATCATTCCAGAAAAAATACAACGAAAACACAAATCTTGAAAAAG
>CANAXK010000124.1 GCA_947365485.1 uncultured bacterium | reverse complement strand
ACCTTTTCACCCATACACATAAATCTGAAATGCCCAGGTTCAATAACACCCGCGTGGATTGGGCCAACAGCAACCTGGTGGATGTCTTCGCCTTCCATTTCAAAGAACGGGTACTTGTCCTGATTTTGTCTTACAGGCTTTAACCATGGGTGGTTAAGAGGCTCGATTCCAAACTCTTCGTAGAACTCTCGTTCAAAGATGTGAAAAGCAGGGAATTTTTGCGTGAATGACTCGTATGACTTCATATCAGGTGTAAACAGTGTTGATGTAACATAAAGCTTACCGACCTTGTCATCAGCCATCACAACGTATAATCTTGTGTTATCAAACTCTTTTTTGCCAAAGAATCCGACAACTCTCATCTTCATTTTCTCAACGTCAGCCTTGATTTCGTCGATTGAGATTGACGGAATGTCAAGCGCGTTTATTTTTTTGTTGTTTTCAGTTATTATCCAGTTCATAATTACCTTCTTTAGTTTTTGTGTAGTGTTCTTCCTAGAATCCTGCAACCGCTGACAAAATCATACCGGTCAAGCCCTGTGGCATGTAAACCCCGATTACGAACGCTATAACAAGCATTACAATCTGCGGAGCGTACATTGTCCAGCTAAGCTTCTTCGCTTCAATTTCGTGTGATTTTGCGCTGAAGCACATTCTTACAACGGCTTTGCCCAAACCGTAAAGCACGATTGTTAGAAGCAGCAGGAATACTGCACTCATTATAAAATGACCCTGCAAGAACATTGTCTTTACCATCAAAAATTCGCTTATAAACAGTACTGATGGCGGGAATGCTGCGATTCCAAGGAAAGACGCAATCCAGAGCCAGCCTGTTTTTCTGTCAGTCTTTAATAAGCCTGTTACTGATTTGATTTTCTTTGTTCCATAAAGCTCAAGCACATTGCCGGAAGTCAAGAAGAAAGAAGCCTTAATCAATGAGTGGCCGATAAGGTGAATCATTGCAGCAAGCATACCAATTCCGCCCAGAGCTGTTCCGATTGCAAGAATACCCATATTTTCGATTGAAGAGTAAGCAAGCATTCTTTTGTAGTTGTTTATGTGGTAAACAAAAACCGCTGTGATGAACAATGAAAGGAATCCCATTGTGAGAAGCATTAATCTTGCGTAGCTGTCGCAGTTTGCAAGAACCATTACTCTAAATACATTCAGAATCATCAAGAAAGCTGAATTAAGTAGCGCTGCTGAAAGCAGTGCAGAGATTGGTGAAGGAGCTTCTGCGTGCGCGTCCGGAAGCCAGAAGTGCACAGGAGCAAGACCCATTTTTGTACCAATACCAAATAGTATAAACACAAACGCAAGCTTTAACCAAAACTGGTTGAACAAAGGTGCATTGTTGAAAAGTTCGCTGTAGAACAGTGTGTTCAGGTTGCCCGTTGCAATTGTGAGAAGAATGATTCCGACAAAAGCAAGTGCAATACCGATTGAGCAGATGAAAACGTATTTCCACGCAGCTTCTATTGAGTGCTTTGTTTTGTGGAAATAGATTAGATAAGCACTCGCAAGTGTTGTGCCTTCAATAAATATCCAGGAGCCGCCAAGGTTTGTGCTCAAAATCGCACCTGTCATTGAGAAAACAAAGAACAAAACCATGTATGTGTAGTGTCTAAGCTTTCTGGTGAGCGAGGTGTCGTTTTTCAAATACCCGTTGTTGTAGATTGCAACTGCAAGAAAAACAATTGACATTACCATAAGGAAAATGCAATTTGTGCTGTCTACTGCAAAGAACTTGCTTGGCTGCCACATCGGAAGCCAGTCTTTTCCGAGGCAGAAACTTAATGATATTGCAAAGTGAATAATTGCATACAGGTTAATCATTAAATTGTTCAAGGTTCTGTTCTTGAATAAGAACAATATTAAACACGCTAAAAGCGGAAATAATAAAATCAAATTAATCATTGTACTCGTAGTCCTTTAAGTCTGATAAATGTGAAACTTCTAAATCTTCAAATTCGTTGTTGATTTCTTTAACCAACATTCCAAGAATGAATACTGCAATAAAGATATCAAGCAATACACCGAGGTTTACAATAATAGGCATTTCTTTTGCAACAGAAAGTGAGAGCAAGAAAATCCCGTTTTCCATTGTGATAAACCCGATTACGTTTGACAAAACTGTGTGCTTGATTGTAATCAGCCACAAGCTTGTGATGATTATTGCAAGTGATACCCCGAAATACATTGGAGCAATTAGCTTCAATTCCGAAGTGTGGATGTTTGCAACCATGAACCCTGCAAACAGAATTACGCTTGATATGAACAATGAGTAAAAGTGAGGAATGTTAGCGTCAGTGTCTCTGTGAGCATGGGTCTTTTTCAAAACCTTGTTCAAGAAAACAGGGATAACAACCGCTTTTACAATCAGTGTTTCAACCACAACAAACAAGAGCCCTAGGATATGAGGCATGTTTGCTGAAATTGAATCCCAGCCTGAAATCATTGACCAGTTAAACCACGGTTCTTTTGCAAACCCTGACAGACATACAAAGAACAACAGCCAACCCTGCGCAATAAGCATGTTTATATGCGCCTGCAAACGGCTTGTTGCAGCGATGTATATCATAGATAAACCTAATAGAATTATAAAAATGTTTTCCATAATTTACTCCCTAACCTCCGTAAACTCTATAAGTTACCAAGGCTAAAATGATTAGTGCTGTAAGTGACATTATAAAAATAAACTCAAATACGTGTGTCATTCTAAATCTTGCCATAGAAGATTCTACAGTCCCGATGATTACCGAAAGAACAAAGATTACAGCAAGAAACGCTGCAAGAGCTTCCCAGCCGCCAAGTGATGACGGAATAATCAGGTTCGCAATCAATGCTTCAAACAGTAACATCTTGATTGCTGCGCCCCAAGTGATTAGACCTAAATCAGCACCTGAATTATCAAGAATCATAACCTCGTGAATCATTGTTAACTCAAGGTGAGTCGTCGGATCGTCAACCGGAACACGGCAGCCCTCTATTAAAAGCATTATAAACAGTGTTACAACCGCTAATATGATTATTAAAACACCGTAAGCACCAGCGTTTTGCATGATGAGCTTGAAACTGTCGAACGAATAGTTCTGGCTCAATGCCGCAATTGAAGCGAGCGCGATGAAGAATGCAGGCTCAACAATTGTTGAGAAACAAGCTTCACGTGAAGCGCCCATTCCTTCAAAACTGCTTCCTGTGTCAAGCGCTGAAATCAGTGAGAAGAATTTTCCGAATCCGAGTACATAAGAGAATATAACAAATGCAAACGGAACATTGATTACAGCCTTGCCTGATGCAAGCGGTACAAAAAGCGACGCAAACAGGATTGAAGCCAGACCGATTACAGGAGCGAATCTGAACACCCATGATGTGGTTGAGCTTATTACAGCGCCCTTTTTCATGAGTCTTAGAAAGTCCCAGAGAGGCTGCCAGATGCTTACGCCCTTTCTTCCTGCCCAGAAGGCTTTTGTTTTTTTGATAACGCCAATCATTAAGAAAGGCACAATCAGAAGTATTAATATATTTATTATTAAATTAATCATCTCTAACCCCCAAAGTAAATCATACAGATTATTGCTGCTATCAGAAAGACTAATCCGAACAATATGTATTGTTGAATGTTACCGCTCTGAATCCTTTCAAACTTAGCCAAAAGCTTTTCATCCCACATTACAAGAGGTTTTACAATGTATGCTTCTTCAATGTCCTCGATTTCAAGCTCGTAGTAAGCTTCCTTAGGGAACAAATCCTTAGGCTTCTTGATGTGTGCAACTCTCTTGAACAAAGGCTTGAGAGTTGAGATGAACAAATCAGCGTAAGAAGAAGCTGTATACTGCATGTGAGCATTCGGACGGTCGTAACCGCAGCCCCATGTTGTGTGAACTTCTGCTTTCCTGCCAAGCTTTGCTCTGATTGCAAACAATACAAGAATTATCATAAAAAATATGAAGAAGTAGAAGCTTAAAGTGCCCATCATTCCAACGATAGATGAGAATACTGCGTAAGCATCCTCTCCTCTTACGAACATTGAAGCAGGCATTACAGCGCCACCAATGATGTATTGCGGGAACATACCGATTGCAAGGGTTGCAAGCGCAAGAATCCCCATCGGAATCAGCATTACCTTTGATACGTCTTCTTTAACGTTCGCTGCGTGTTCTGTTCTAGGGCTTCCAAGGAACATGATGCCGGAAGCTTTTGTGAAACAGAGAATCGCCATTGTACCAACCATTGCAAGACCTGCAACAGCAAATATAAGCGCGATAAACAGATTGATTTCAGAAGAAGGCACTCCTGCAATCATACCTGCATATATCAAAAACTCGCTTATGAACCCGTTGAACGGCGGAAGCCCGCAGATTGCAACAGAGCCGATTATGAACATCAAAGCTGTGTAAGGCATTGGCTTAATCAACCCGCCAAGAGCCTCGATGTTTCTTGTGTGTGATTTTAAATAAGCACTTCCTGCTGCAAAGAACAGAAGCTCCTTGAAGATTGAGTGGTTGAGTATGTGCAGGATACCTCCGGCAAACCCTAATGCTGCAACAATAGGTTTTCCGTAAGCAAGCCCGAGCATACCAACTGCAATACCAATACCGATGATACCAATGTTTTCAATACTGTGATAAGCAAGAAGTCTCTTTATGTCATGCTGTGTTATTGCGTATAAAACGCCGTACAGCGCAGACACAACAGCCACAACCAAAACCAGATATGAGATGAATTTTGAAGGTGCACCGACAAAAAGCAGAACTCTCAAAATTCCGTAAATACCTGTCTTAATCATAACCCCTGACATAATCCCTGAAACATGAGTCGGTGCAGCCGGGTGAGCGTCAGGAAGCCAGTTGTGGAATGGAACAAAGCCCGCTTTGATTCCAAATCCGACAAAGGCTAGGAAAAATACTATGTTTGATAACATAACATTTCCTTGAAGCGCTGCTCTAAAGTCTGCAAAGTTCAGGCTGTCAGAGTGAAGGTTCAGCAGAACAAAAGCTGCAATAATAAATATTACAGACAGGTGCATGTATACTAAATATTTTATGCCGGCAGAAATAACTTCTTTCTTTTCGCCTTCAAATATAACAAGGAAGAATGATGAAAGTGACATCAGCTCCCAAACGATTAAGAAGAACAAAGCGTTCTGAACAGTAACAACTGCAAGCATTGACGCTATAAGCATCATTAAAAAGAAACAATGCGATGAAGT
>CANAXK010000123.1 GCA_947365485.1 uncultured bacterium | reverse complement strand
TTCACAATGGTACCTGTCAATGTACTTGTTGATAAAATTGACAACGTCCTTTGGATTAGTGGTATTTGGGGTAATTATATCACTTGAGGGTAATAGTTGAAGCATGTATATTCCTTTTAACAATAATGTTATCGTCAGTTTTTTATATTTCTTTACAATTATGGAATTAAATCATCCGTTTGGGGTATAATCGTTTTCAAGGAGAGTTTATTATGACAAAACAAAATGCGCTTGATGCTGCAAAGAAGATAAAAATGCTTGTTTTTGACTGCGACGGGGTTATGACTGACGGAAGCGTTACTTATGACGAAAACGGAGTCGAGTATAAAACATTTAACGTGAAAGACGGACACGGACTTGTTAGGATGAACAAATCCGGATTCATAACAGCAATTATCACTGCAAGAAACAACGGTACTGTTGCTCACAGGGCAAAGAATCTTAATATAACAGAGCTCTATCAGGGCAAACAGTATAAACTTCCGGCACTTGAAGAGCTGATGGCAAAATACAACCTGACTTATGAAAACGTATCTTACATGGGCGATGACCTTCCGGATATCTGTATTCTGGAAAAAGTCGGACTCGCATGCTGCCCTGCTGACGCTGTTAAAGAAGTGCTTGAAATATGTAATTTCAAATCCTCTTATAACGGCGGAAGAGGCGCTGTGCGTGAGCTTTGCGACTTCATTCTGGACGCGCAGGAAATCCAGAAAGAATATATTGTTTCAGAAGGCGCATCGACAAATAAGCAATAATATGAGTTTGCGGAAAAACTCACGTTTTTCTCGCGAACTCGCGGGAACGGTTTCAAAACATGCTGGACGCTATCCTGCGTTCAGCATGTTTTTCACTACCTTATTCGGGAGCGGAAAAATCTCAAAAATCTGTCAATTTTTGGATTTTTCCGCTCCCTCATATTGTAAATTTTCGTTAAAATCGTATATACTAGCCCTTGCCAGATATAGGATACATCTTTATAATAGTGTAAGTGTTACACTAGTTAAAGTTGTAGGGATAGAATATTGAGAATTACAGGAATAGGTTCATACGCTCAGCCTAAAAAACAGAATCAGAATGATAAACAAAACCCGGCATTTAAGTCTTTTGGTATGGGACTTTTGGGTGCTTCCGGTGCTATTATGCAGGGGATTGAAAACAAGGGTTATCTTGTCTCATTTTTGATACAGGATGGGCTTGGTATGACTTTTCCGCGCGTATTAACAGGATTCCACCGCGACAAGGAAATAACAGGCGAATACAATGTTCAGGAAGGACTTGAAGTTTTGGGGCGTGAAGGTATGACAGGTCCGTTCATGATTGCAGTAGCTCCAGCTGTCCTGTGGTTCACAAGAAAATTCTGCATGTCAACAAACACCAACACAAGATTAATTAAGCGGGTTGGTGATAATCTTAAAACAATGGTTTCTGAATCAGGGTTTAACAAGCAGCTTAAGAACGATGCTAAAAAGTTCAAAGAAGAATTTGTAAAATACAATATTGAAAAGATTTACAAGGACTCAATCCCTAACGACAAGAAGGCTGACGAGACAATAAAATACCTGCTTACAGAGTTTGAAAAATTTGATTCCAAGGACAAAAAGGCGAGCGCAGAAGCTTACAAAAACATGCTTACGACCTTCAACGATAAGCTTGTAGAAAACTCTACAGAGCTCGATGACTTGTGCAAACTTAAGGTTGGTGAAGATAAAGCGCTGTTTGCAGCCGGAGATGTAATAAAGGCTGTGCGTGATTACTCGCATGATGCGATTTTAAATAACAAGGGGGTGTCCGAGCTGGATGCTGCTTCAGCTGAAAACATCAAAAACAATTTTGCAACAAAGCGTCTTTTGACAAACTGGGCAAATATTGCAGCTACTCTTGGCGGGCTTGCTGTGCTTCCTAAGATTTACGCAAGGTCAAATGTTGCTCCGGGTGCAAAACACCTGATTCAGGCGCAACAGGAAGAGCAAAAGCAGGATAACAACGTATCATTTAAGGGTAGAGGTATCAACTCCGATGGTATTTTCGCAAAAATAGGTAAATTCCTGACCAAGCGTGTACCGGAATGGATTCAGGCAGAGTTTGAATACACAGGCTACAACTTCTCACCTGCAACTTTTGCATGTCTGTCTTTGTTTGGCTTGCTTCTGCCTCGCGGCTTCAGGGCTTATGACAGGGCTGTTGTTGACAAAAACGGCAAAAAGGACATGAGCGAGGTTAACGAGATTCTTGTAAGAGACACGATTTCTTCTTTGTCGGTTGTATTTGCTGTTCCTATTCTTACAAAGCTGATTGTTAATACTTATGAGAACAAGCAGGGATTCATTTTGACAAACAAGGCTTCTGATAACAAAAACTGGTTCAAAAAGACTCTTGATTTGGTAAATCCGTTTAGTGACTTGAAAGTTCTTACTAATGCCGAGCTGGAAGCGCTTTACGGAAACATAGATTCCAAGAAGAAGATGTTGAACTTCTGTAATTATGTTGACAAAAAGGGCGGAGACTTAGAAAAGATTCTGTCTAAGTCAGAGTTTGCAAACACAGTGTTCAACGAAAGCAGCTTTACGCTTGAGTCTCTAAAGGGTTCTGCAAAGGGCGATAAGAACAAGAAAATTATTTCGTTGATTGAAAAAATGGACGAAAAATCCGGCAAAGATTTGATTACAAAAATGATGAAGGGTTCAGGCGATATCAAGAAGAACAAGATTGCAACAATTGCACGCGGTTTGAACTCACTCCCTGGTGTAATTTCAACAGTAATTATATCTCCGTTTATCCTCGGCGTATTTATTCCAATGCTCACATACGCTAATACACGCAAGGCGCACGCTAAGATGATGCAGGAGAATAATTCTTAACAAACATTGACATGACAACAAAAAGTGTTTGTTATAAAATCAATTTGAATGATTTTTAGGGAGCGTTTTTTATGAGATTACATAATTCTTATACTAACCAAATTGAAGAATTTAAACCGATTGAGGAAAACAAGGTAAAGATGTATGTTTGCGGCCCGACCGTGTACGATAATGCACATCTTGGACATGCAAGATGCTATATTACGTGGGATGTTCTGTACAGGTATCTCAAATTCAAAGGGTATGATGTTACGTATTGCAGAAACGTTACCGATGTTGACGATAAGATTCTTAAAAAAGCTGATAAAGAGGGTAAGACTCCTGAGGAGGTCTCAACTTTCTGGTATAAGAAGTTTACAGAAAGCATGAACGCGCTTAATAACCTGAAACCGGATATCGAGCCGTTTGCGACCAAGACTCTCGGCGAAATGATTGCGATTAATAAAGACCTGATCAATAACGGCTATGCTTACGAAGCAGGCGGGGATGTGTATTTCAGGGTAAAAAAATTCCCTCAATACGGATATCTTTCCAAGCAGCCGATTGACCAGCTTGAAAGTGGTGCAAGAATTGAGGTTGGTGAACTAAAAGAAGACCCGCTTGATTTTGCGCTCTGGAAAAAAGATGAAAAATTCGGGTACAAATCTCCATGGGGCGTTGGACGCCCGGGCTGGCATATTGAATGCTCTGCAATGAGCCGCAAACATTTGGGTAAAACTATTGATATCCACGCAGGCGGGGCAGACTTGATTTTCCCGCACCACGAGAATGAAATCGCGCAATCAGAATGCGCTAACGGGTGCAAGTTCGTTAACTACTGGCTCCATAACGGTTTTGTGACCATTAATAAGGAAAAAATGTCCAAGTCTTTGGGCAATTTTCTTACGATTGATGATTTGCTGAAAACTTATGACGCTAATACAATCAGATTTTTCATCCTGACTAACCACTACCGCATGCCGGTTGAGTTCTCTGATGAAGCCCTGCAGGCAGCAGCAAACGGGGTTAAGAGAATGCTTAATGCAAAGAGAACTCCGATTGATGAAAGCCTTGATTTAACGCAATTTGACGAGTACAAAGAATTTGTCAAAGCAATGGACGATGACCTGAATACATCAAAAGCGCTTGCCGTACTCTTTGATTTGACAAACAAGGCTAACAAGGATGTGCCTTACGCATTCACTCTGCTTCACAAACTTGCCGGAGCACTCGGGTTTACTTTTGAAAAAGCTGAACTTTCAGAAGACGAACTCAAGGCGAAATTGGAAGAAGTGTCAAAGGCTCTTGGTGAAGACTTCGCTTCAATGGATGGGATTATTGAAAGAAGAAAAACAGCAAGAGCAGAAAAAAACTGGGATGTTGCAGACAAAATCCGTGTTGCGCTTGACGCCGCAGGAATTGTGCTGAAAGATTCCAAGGAAGGTACAACTTGGGAATTAAAATAAGCAGATTGGCAGGAATTTTTCTGCTTGCAGCAGCGTTCTTTGTTTCAACTCCGACCTTTGCAGCAAATGATTACAATGTTGTAAGAGTGGGGATTACGGATAACAAATTCCAGAATGTTCTGAGACAGGAGGTCACTGTCTACGGGACTTCCGAGTGCGAAATCTGCGATAAAGAAACACGCAGGGTTGTCTCTCATATTCAGGGTAACACAGAATTAACTATCAAAAACGGGATTACGGGACTTGATATCTCCGTGAAAAACGGTATCTCCGGCTCAATCAGGGATTTTGTAATAATTTGCCCTCGCGGTGTGCTCGGGGTTAAAGACTTGACCAGAAAAGGCAAACCGGCACTTTATCATGGCGCGTTTGAAATAGTTCAGAGCCCGGATAAAAAAGGGTTCTATCTCGTTAACCTTGTTGAGGCTCAGGAATACCTGAAAGGGGTTGTGCCTAACGAAATGCCTGTAAGATTCGGGCTTGAAGCATTGAAAGCACAGGCTGTTGCTGCAAGAAATTATGTCCTTACTCCGAGAACGCAGGCGTATAAAGAGTTTAATGTTGTTGATAGCGTTGCAAGCCAGGTATATTTCGGCGTGAATACGGAAGAGGATTTGGCGACCAGAGCTGTAATGGAAACAGACGGGATTGTTGCGCTTTATAATAACGAACTGATACTTGCGCTTTACAGCTCAACAGCAGGCGGGTACACTGAAAGCTATGCTTACGCGTTTTCAGATCCGCTAACAAAGATGTTCCCGTCGATTAGCAAGCCTTATCTTGTTGCTGTGCCTGACAAGTCAGAGTTTCCAACTCTTGAAGAGGAAGCTAAGGCTAAGGAGTTTTATCAAAGCAAGGTTCCGTCTTTTGATATTGAGTCACCTTACTACAGGTGGAAAAAAAGCTGGGCAGTGGGTGAGCTTGAAAATGTCCTGAAAACAACCCTTGTTGCACAGTCAAAGACCGGATTTG
>CANAXK010000122.1 GCA_947365485.1 uncultured bacterium | reverse complement strand
ATACCTGCGTTGTTAAGCAGGATGTCGATTTTGCCGTGTTCAGCAATCATCTTGTCAACAGCTTCCTGTACCTGAGCGTCGTTTGAAACGTCAAACTGGTAAAAATAAGCGTTGGCACCGCAAGCTTTGATTTCGTCCAAAGCCGGTTGAGCTTTTTCTGCGTCGCAAATGTCGTTGATGATGATGTCGCATCCGTTTTTAGCAAGTTCCAAAGCACAAGCCAAACCAATACCGCGTGAGCCACCTGTAATCAACGCAATTTTTCTTTCTGTCATTAATCTTTCTCCTTATTATAATACTCGTCCCCTCTCCTCAAGGAGAGGGCTAGGGTGAGGTGTCAACCAGCACCCGTCTATCCTTTAAACCCTATTTTACTAGGTTTAGTCCTGTCCATTAATAAATCCAAAGCTTCGTATATTCTTTTGACATCTTTTTCATTATCTTTACAATGTTCTATGAAATATTGTTCCAAGTCAAGTAGTCTTTGCCCAAATTCTTTGCTGTCAAGCGCCCATTGTCTCAGATTAACAAATGTACGCATGATGTTTATGTTAACCTCAATTGCTTTTTTGCTGCGCAAAACGCCTGAAAGCATTGCAACGCCCTGCTCGGTGAATGCGTAAGGAAGATATTTTCTGGAATCGTCTCTAAAAGTTGGTATCTGTGCTCTCAAAAGATTCCATTCTTCTTTTGTTAGTTGAAACATAAAATCAGTAGGGAATCTTTCAATGTTGCGCTTAACAGCTTTGTTCAAAACTTTAACATCTATTTCATACAATTCAGCAAGCTCGCTATCTATCATAACTTTTAAACCGCGAATATCATATATTAAATTTTTGACTTGTATTAAATACTCCATTTTTATTTCCTTTAATTAAAGGTTCCATTTTGGAACCTTTAATTAAAGGTTCCATTTTGTGATCTCGCCATCAAAGCCGTTACACCCCTGCCATCTGGCTTTTCAATGCCTCAACAGTCGCCTCAAGCGAAGCCTTGTCAAACACATTGTAAACAGTTGCTTCGGGTGCAATCTTTTTGTTTAAGCCGGCAAGAACTTTTCCAGGCCCGATTTCAATGAATGTGTCAACTCCGTCCTCAACCATCTTCTGAATTGTTTGCGTCCAGTGAACTGATGAGTAAATCTGCTTCGGCATTTTTGCCCTGAAATCTTCGCTCGAAGTCGTAGCTTCCGCGTCAACATTCGTGATAACAGGAATTGAAGCGTCGTTTAATTCAACGCCTGAAATAAATTCAGCAAACTCTTTGCCTGCACCCTCCATAAACTTGGAGTGAAAAGCTCCTGAAACAGCAAGCGGAACAACCCTTCTTACCCCGTTTGCAAGCAGGTAGTCAGAAGCAGCTTTTACCGCATCGTCAGCGCCTGTGATTACAACCTGCGCAGGTGAGTTGTAGTTTGCAACATCAACATAACCGACTTTTGAACCTTCTTCCAATCCGGCTTTCAATTGCTCGTCTGAAGCGTTAAGCACAGCTGCCATTGAACCGCCCTTTGTTGCGCCCATCAAATCTGCGCGCTTCTGGATTGCGCTAAGCGTGCTTTCAAGGCTCATTACACCCGCTGTAAACATTGCACAGTATTCGCCAAGAGAGTGACCTGCAACGTAGTCAGGAACGATGTTTACCTGAGAGCGCAAAGCTTCCATCGCAGCAATTGACATTGTAACGATTGAAGGCTGGGTGTTAACAGTCTGTTTAAGGTCTTCTTCCGGACCTTCGAAACAAATTTTGGTAATGCTTTTGCCTAAGGTTGAATCTGCGGTGTCAAAAACACTTTTTGCTGATTCGAAATTTTCATACAAATCTTTTCCCATGCCAACAGCTTGAGAACCCTGACCAGGGAATAAAAACGCAACTTTTTTCATATCTATACTCCTCTAAACTAATCTATAGATATAATTATATAACAAACAAGACTTACGAGTACTGTCGCTCGACTTCTTCGCTAAATTCGTTGCGCATTTTTTCCAGATGTTCGGCTGCTGCCAATACAATCTCTGTCAAACCCATAAGCCTGTAGTATAACTCCTTGCCGTTAGAAAGAGAAAAGAACTCATAGTTCTCTGCGAGTTCGTCCTGAATATAATTCGCTAGTACCGTGATTCCTATAATCGGGAACCTTGTTTCAATTACCATGTTTTCTAATGCCATAATGTACCACCTTTCATAGACAACCCAACTTGTCTATGAGACTAGTATACAATGTTGATTTGACTATGTCAATAGAATAGTATAGTTGTTAATATGACAAATAAACATAACGATGTGAAAAGCAGGATAGGTTTAAAAATAAAACTGCTTCGAAATAAATTAGGAATCAGCCAGGAGAAACTGGCTGAGTTATCTGAATTAAGTAAGAACTCTATTGGTGCAATTGAACGCGGAACAAGCAGTCCTGCGATTGACACGTTGGAGCGCATTGCAAATGCGCTCGGTATCGAGCTCAAAGAATTGGTTGATGTTTCTAAGATTGATTTAGATTAGTTTTCAAGGGTGCGCTCTTTTCAAACTTGTCGCACGCAGGATTCAATTTATCCTTGCAAACCTTGCAGGCTTCTCTCATATCTGCAATGATTCGCTTAGCCTCCGATTTTGTCGTCTGGCCGAAAACATGTTCTGTTGAGCCATTCAACCTAAGACTCATCCTTGCGCTGTTCTTGAGTAACTTTACGTCAATCATTTTACCCCCTAGCAAATTCCTTCTCTTAGCCTTACAATCGCACCGCCCCAGGTCATGCCCGCGCCAAATCCGCAAAGGATTGCTGTAGAAGGAAGTTTGACGTTGCCTTTTTCAACCCCTTCTGCAAGCGCAAGCGGAATAGAAGCCGCAGAGGTGTTTCCATAGTACTTGATATTTGTTACGACTTTGTCGTCAGAGTAGCCAAGACGCTCCTGAACTGCCTGAATGATTCTCAAATTCGCCTGATGCGGAATCAGGTAGTCGATTTCTTCTGCCTTCATTCCGGCCTTTTCAACCATCTCCTCTACGTAATGAGGAAGAACACGTGCTACAAACTTGTAAACCTCTTTGCCGTTCATCTCAATGAATTGAGGCTCTTCCGTGTTAGGCTCAACAAGAGGGCAATTCTTTCCTGCAAGCGGAAGCTTAATCAAGTCGCCGATTGCGCCGTTTGCTCTAATGTCAATAGAAATAATATCATCAACTCCGTCGTCAGAAGCTGTCACAACCATTGCACCCGCTCCGTCACCAAAAAGGATTGACGCGCTGCGGTCTTCCCAGTTCAAAAGTCTTGAGTTGTTGTCGGTTGCAACAAGAAGTATTGTTTTGTACATTCCTGAGCCGATAAACCCTTTTGCAATGCTCAGCGCGTAAATCAAGCCGGAGCACGCAGCTGTAATATCAAACGCAGGAACATCGTTCGGGATTCCAAGGTGTGCCTGAATGCGGCAGCCAATTGCCGGATACAATTCAGGAGGCGCGGAGGAAGCGGAAATTACCATGTCAATGTCTTCTGCTTTGAGCCCTGATTTTGCAATCGCGTGTTCAGCTGCTTTTGCGCCCAAATCAACGGCGCTCTCGTTTCCTGACACGAGCCTTCTTTCCTTGATTCCGGTTCTTGAATAAATCCACTCGTCAGATGTTTCATATAATTTTGTTAAATCGTCGTTCGTCACAACTGTTTCAGGCACGCAGTATCCTACGCCTGCTATTTTTAAAGGGATTGTTTTTATATTATTCATTAATTCCATACTCCTATATATACCAGTACTAATATTTTATCATAAACAAAAAGAGGCGGACAGAATGTCCGCCTCTTTTTGTTGAAAACCATTATTCCTCGAGTCTTTCAGCAATCTTGCTGTTAACTCCCGTAACAACCGCTTCTTTTGCTACGCGAACGGCGTTCTTGATAGCATAAGCCTTGCTTCTTCCGTGTGAGATTACCGTAATCCCTTTCACGCCGAGAAGCAGACAGCCGCCAAATTCTTCGTAGTTAATCTTTTCGTAAATCCTTTTCATGAACGGTTTTGCAAGCATACCGATTATCATGCCCAAAAAGTCAGACTTGAACTCGCTCTTAATCATTTTGAACAGGAGCGAAGATGTTCCCTCTGTTACTTTCAGTACAACGTTTCCGACAAACCCGTCGCAAACAACAACATCGCAGTGGTTAAGGAAGAGTTCTCTGCCTTCCACGTTGCCCATAAAGTTGAATTTTTCTTTTTCTTCTTCCAGAAGGTTGTAAGTTGCCTGCGCAAGCTCGTTACCCTTTCCTGCTTCCTCGCCGATGTTCAACACGCCAACACGCGGGGTCTCAATCCCGAGAACGTTTTTAGAGAAAGTCATGCCCATGATTGCAAACTGCTTAAGCATTTGCGGTGTGCAGTTGCTGTTGGCACCGCCGTCAATAACCACAATTGGTTTTTTCATTGTCGGGAGCGTTACTGCGATTGCAGGTCTGTCGATTCCCGGGATTCTGCCTAAGCCGAAGAGGCTTGAAGCCATTGCTGCGCCGGTAGAACCAGCTGCAACAAGCGCGTCAGAGCTTCCTGTCGCTACAGAGTTTACTGTAAGCACGATTGATGAGTTTTTCTTCTTGCGGATAGCCTGACCTGGAGCTTCACCCATTTCAATGATTTCAGAAGCGTGGGTGATTTTGATGTCGAGTGATTTTACATCAACGCGCACCCTTCGTTTTCTGCCGGCTTTACCGCAGTCAGACAAAAAACCTTCTTTTTGAATAGTTTCCAAGCACTGTTCAATACGGTCTTGTTTCCCGACTAATTCTAATGCTACGCCATACTCGGCAGCTGCCCATACAGCACCTGCAATAATTTCAAATGGAGCGTGGTCTCCTCCCATTGCGTCTACAGCTATTCTTGTCATCTTCTTAACTCATCCCTTTTAATAAATCTGTTGTTTAAGATTCGGTGCGGTTTAAACCGCACCGATAACTTTTTTTAATCTAAGCTTCAGGAGTTTCTTCAGAAGCTTCTGTTGTTTCTTCTGCTTTTGCTTCTTCTACAACAACTTCTTCTTTTACTTCTTCTGCTTTTGTTTCTTCTGCTTTCTTTGTTGATTTTTTAGGCGCTTTTTTAGCTTCTTTTACTTCTTTAGCGTCTTCAACAAATCCTTCTGCTTTTCTTGAAACAACTTTACCTTTGTATTGTCCGCAAGCTGTACAAACTGTGTGAGTCAAAACCTTAGCTCCGCAGCTTGGACAAGTTGTTAATTCAGGCTTTGTAGCCTTCCAATTTGATCTTCTTTTTCCTTGAGCGCTGTGCCCTGTTCTTTTCTTTGGTACTGCCA
>CANAXK010000121.1 GCA_947365485.1 uncultured bacterium | reverse complement strand
TTTTGTTTTGTTTTTAGAGAAGCAAATAATTATTCTGAATATCTGTCAGCTGCGCTTTTTTGTACCTGTCCGGAATAATTATTTTTATATATTCCACCCTTTTCCTTAGCCCGCTCAAGCCCACGATGATTTTGTCATGGTTAAAAAAGTTTTTGAGAAATTGCATATTTAAATCCTCATTGGGTTATGTTATAATTACTGTATTCTTTTAAGAATTTATTTTAAAAAGTCAATATAAGGAGTTAATTATGGCGAAAGTAACAAAAGATATGGGAATTTTGGATATTGTACAACAGCATCCAGAAGCACTTGCAGTTTTCCAAAAATACGGCCTTGGCTGCGTTGGTTGTGCTGCGGCAAGATTTGAAAACCTCGAAGCTGGTGCTAAGGTTCATGGGTTCGATCCTGATGAAATGGTTGCTGAAATTAATTCATTGATTAAAGAATAAGCGAAAGGGATTTTAATATGACAAAAAAAATATTGTTATTATTGGGACTAATTGCAGTATCTACAGCAGCATTTGCTTATAACTTCGACAGAACAGTGCCTTTGAAAGGAAAATCAATTGCTGACACAAAATTGCAGACAGACACTTTATTTTCAGTATATTCCTTTGCTCTAAGAGTCGCAGAACCGGGCTGCCAGGACTTCAATATAGTTGACACAAAGGTTTCTAAACCAAAAGCAAACGGCAGTTGGGAAGAAATCTGGACAGTTAAAGCCTGCACAAGAACAGCAAATATTCCTGTAATATTCACAGAAAAAGAAGGTGGTATAACCTACGCTGTTGACCCAATGAACGTAAAAGTTGCTAAGTAATGGGAATCAAATTTGGTACAGACGGCTGGAGAGCCGTCCTTGAAAGAGAGTTTACAGCAGAAAACGTGAGACGCGTAACACTTGCTATCGGCAAGTATGTTTACGATACTTTCGGGTACGAAAAACCAATCCTTATTGGCTACGACCCGAGAAGATGCGCCGACATTTTTTCAATGCAATGCGCAGAAATATTAAAAACCAAAGGCTTCTCTGTCTATTACTCAAACAGAGTTGTGCCAACTCCTGTGCTTGCGTATAACGCGCAGCTTCGAAATGCATGCGCTATAATGTTTACCGCATCCCACAACCCTCCGGAGTATTTGGGGATGAAGTTTATTCCGGACTACGCAGGCCCTGCTACAAGCGAGATTACAGACGCGATTGTGGCAAACCTTGACGTGGAATTTCCTGACTCGGAAAAATCTGGAAACCTGCACAAGATAGACTTTGCGCCAAAGTATTACAAACATTTAGAGAATATGGTTGATTATGGCAAGATAAAAGAACTCAAGACAAATATAATTTTTGACGGTCTTTATTCAGCCTCTATCGGGTACTTTGATGAGATTCTAAAGAGCCATGTAATCCCGTTTGAGACTCTGCACATGTTCCATGATACGGAGTTTGGGGGCGGAATGCCAGACCCGAAACCGAGATTCCTAAAAGAACTAATTGAAAAAGTTAAACAAACCACAAATTCAATCGGCCTTGCAAACGACGGGGACGCAGACAGATTCGGAGTTGTAAACGAAAACGGAGAGTATGTTTCGCCAAACGAGATTATTGCAATACTCCTAAAACACCTTATGGATAAAGGGTTTAAAGGAGCTGTTGTAAAAACAGTTGGCTCAAGCCTTTTGATTGACTGCGTTGCAAAAAAACTCGGAGTTGAAGTTATTGAAACAGCTGTCGGGTTCAAGCATGTGGGCGAAGCAATGCGCAAAAACAGGGTAATCATTGGCGGCGAAGAGTCTGGCGGATTGAGTATTTTAGGACACATTCCCGAAAAAGACGGGCTGATTGCAAACTTACTCATTCTGGAAGCCATGGCTTGTTCAGGAAAGACTCTTGTTGAGCTTCAGGGAGAACTTTACGAGCTTGCTGGTGCGAAGTTCTACACGGATAGGATTGACATAAAGCTTGACAATCAGGATGAAATCAAAGAAATTTTGGAAAAAGTAAAAGAATTTAAGTCTGTTGGTAACTACCCTGTTACCTCGATTGATACAAAAGACGGGGTAAAACTTATGCTTGGTGAGACGGCTAAAATTCTGGTGCGTCCAAGCGGGACGGAGCCGCTTCTCAGGGTTTACCTTGAGACTGACAGTTTAGAGAAGCTGGAAGATTTGAAGTCTAGTTTGGAAATATAAAATTTAAGTCGGGTTTACTTCTGTAAACCCGACTTAATTATATAAGTGCGATTTTGTTACCTGCAATGTCTCGCAGGTGGGTGAGTGCCTAAATCAATCCGTTTCCTGCTGGCGATTTTTTATCGGCAGGTATACTTCAATAATTAAAGAGCTTACTCTCCCTATTTATAAAAATGTAGGAACAAAATAAACACTTATATAAAGTAATATCATTATCACATATTCGATTAGAGATTTCAAGTTTATTAAGCTTTACAGACAAAAATAGCCAAACGGCTGATAGACACTTCAAGCATATTTATATAAAAATTAAATAAGGAATAACAAAGGTTTAACTAATGATAAATAAGCTTACAAAACAAGAACAATGTGTCTTGGAGTTAGTAGCAAAAGGTCTGATTAATAAGGAAATTGCCACAGAACTCAATATTTCTATTGCGACTACAAAAGCGCATCTGGAATCTATCTACAAGAAACTGAATGCCCACAACCGAGTGCAAGCTGTGGTTAAGGCTATTACGCTTGAGATTATCAAGGTTTAATTTTATTCTTTATTATGCTAGAATTTTTGCATGAAAGAATTTGTCATCAAAGAAATATCAGGAAATAATATAGAATTTGAGCTCGAAAGTATTGGTTTTGATTCTGCTTACAAATACAAGGCATCCGATAAGTTCAGATACAAAAACCTCAAAATCTATGGCTTGACTGTTGCGCAGGCAAACATCCTGAAACAGACCGCCCTGATTTTTGGAGCAGACTGCGCCGTGAATCGCGATGTTGTGACTGGAAAGGCTGAAAAAAACAATGTTATCCTGTGCGGCAGCTGGTCGCAGCTAAAAAAAATTGCGCAAAAACTAAAGAACCAACCATTCAAACTCGGCGTACTGGCTGAAAATATATTATCTTTTCTTGTTAATAAGAACCGCTCAACAAAGCTTGCCGGAATCTTGAACATCACTCCTGATTCTTTTTCTGATGGCGGGAAATACTTTGAGCCGGAAGCTGCAATAAAAAAGCTCCTCTCATTAATAGAAGACGGGGCTGACATTGTTGATATCGGAGCAGAGAGCACAAAACCCGGCTCTAACGCAGTCGAGGCAGAAGAGCAGATTCGCAGGCTTAAGCCGGTACTAGATTTTATACAAAAAGAAAACATTAAAACCCCGATTAGCATTGACACAAGAAGCGCTACGGTTGCTGATTATGCCTTAAACAACGGAGCTACTATCATTAATGACGTATCCGGTTTTGATTTTGACCCTGAATTACCGGAAGTTGTTGCAAATTATTCTGCAACAGTTATTCTACAGCACTCACAGGGCACGCCTGATATCATGCAGGACTCACCTTCTTACACGAACCTTATTGAAGAGGTTTATTTCAGCCTCAAGAGCAAGATTGAGTTAGCAAAAGCCATAGGCATAGAAAACATCATAATCGACCCGGGGTTGGGATTTGGAAAAACCGGCGCTCACAACTTTGAGATTCTGGACAGGATTCAGGAGTTTCATTCTCTCGGATATCCGGTAATGCTCGGAGTATCAAGGAAGAGTTTTTTAGATGTTAGCAACGAATCTGATGAGGTAAAAGACGCGCTGACTTTAGCTGTTTCTTACCCGCTGATTAAGTCAGGTGTGGATTATTTAAGGGTTCATAATCTTCGTCTGCATAGAAAATTGTTAAAACTAATCGATTTTAATTATACCCAACCGGGCAATTTATATTAACAGGCTATTAGTTTAATATTTAATAGAGATTTTTTTGAGTTATGAAAGCTATAAAAGATTTAATTAGTTTGAATATCTTTGTTATTTCGTTGGTTGTGCTCTACAAAACGACCGACCATCTTCTTTCGCTCTTAATCGTTATCACAATTGTTGTTCTCTTTATGATTAAGCAGCTCAAGTTAAACAATTACGTAAAAAAAGTGCTCAAGAGTCAGGTAAACATTCTTGACACCTTATTCAATTCATCATCCGACATCATTATTTATCAGGATCTAAACAACAAAATCATAGCTTGTAACGACGCACTTTGTGAATCTCTCAACATTCCAAAAGAAGAAATCATCGGGCACAATTTCAGGTACCTTTTCAAGAGAAAAGTAAAGAGTGCTGAAAGATACAAGAAGCTCTGGTCAGAAATGGAAGCTAAAATAAACCAGTCTGTAAAAACCAAGCAGTCTGTACAATTCAGCGAAAAATTCTATGCTGACGATGACACTGAAAAATTTTTCAACATACTTATTTCACCGGCTTCTACAGCCAACAAGGAGCTGAGCGGAACAATTCTTATTGCAAGAAACGTTACATCAGAGCAGCATTCTGCGCATGAAGCACTTGAAAAGGGCAATCAATTAAGGTGTCTGCTTGAAAACCTGCCTATAATCGCTTTTATGAAAGACAAGAACGACAAATTCGTGATAGGAAGTTCCTGTTTTGAAAAAATCATACACCATGAAAATGACGATGTTAAGCAGCTTTCTCTTTCTGACGTATTTTCAAAGGAGTACCTTGAATTTATCAAGCGAGAAGAAATTGAGTTATACAAAACAAAACAGACCATCGAAATTGAGCGCCAGATAGTATTCCCGGGTCAGACATTCTGGGGGCGCATAAGAAAGGCTCCTGTATTTGACGAGGACGGGAACATCAAGTACATGATTTCCATGTACGAAAACATCGAGTCTGAAAAAGAAATCGAAAGGCAAAAAGAATATTTTATAGAAACGCTTATTCACAACTTAAAAATCCCTACAATAGCTCAGCTTAGAGGGCTTGAGCTTATGAGCACGGGGGTTCTTGGCTCGCTTACAGAGGACCAGAAAGAACTCGTAGGCCAGATTCAGGATTCCTGCAAGCACATTCTTGAGATGATATCCATGGTTCTTAACACTTACAGGCTTGAGAGCGGGCAGAACCACCTGTATTACGAAAGATTCAGCGTTGCTGAGCTTCTCATAACCTGTTTTGAGGATTTGTCAAATGCAGCAAAAGAAAAAAACATAACGCTTGTGTACTCTGCAAGCCAGGATGACACCACTGTAGAGGCTGATCCTGCGGAGATTAAGAAAGTTATCATAAACTTGCTTGACAAC
>CANAXK010000120.1 GCA_947365485.1 uncultured bacterium | reverse complement strand
AAAGGGGAACAGGCAGTTATAACGCAGGTAACGAAGGAGCCGACAAAGACGGTCATAACGGAAACGCGCAAGACCAGCAGCAGCAAAGACAGGCACCTCAAACCATCGCGCGCGGACGTGCAGAAGATGTTCAGGCACAGCCGCCAATCCGTCAGGCAATAAATTCTCCTGCGACAAATCCTTACGGTCAATCATACCCGCAAAGGCAGACTTATCAGGTTCAAACCCCGCCTCCAATAAGATACGATACGCATCAGATTAACCCGATGCAGTATCAGGCTGCGCAGGCCGGCTACCAGCCTTTGAATCAGGCTCCGGCAGCACTGCAGGCTGCTCACAACCCGAGAAGCAACAAAGTTAACATTGCGCAGATTCTTAAGGATTTCAGAAACACGATTAAAGCAATCGCGACTCCTGAAAACATCGAGCAGGAAGTTAACCGTTACCTTCAAATCGTCGAGCAACAGGTAAGAGAGCCGAAACCTCAGGTTAATCTTATTCAGAGCAACCTCAAAATCGCAGCTTCGCTTTTGGACAAGTACATTTCAGAAACGCTAAACAAGGATTCAAAGGTTGTCCAGAACTGGCTTGATGCACTGTTTTTACAGAGAATCAACTACAGTTTTAATGAAGACGAAATCAACCCAAACTTCCTCGTAAAATTCCCAGACCAGACACCTGAATCAAAACCGGAGCCTAAAGAGGAGCAGGCTGCTCCGGTGCAGGAAGAGCCTGTTGCAGAGGTTAAGCAGCAGGAAGTTATTGAGATTGAGCCGGAGGAGCTCACGCTTGAAGAGGAGTTTGTTCAGGCAAAAGAAACAATCTCCAAGAAGCCGAACATCACGATTATTCCACAGGACACAAAGCTCAAGTCTTTGTTTGTGGAAGCAAAGAAGCAGGCGTTTTCAAACAACCCGCAAAAAGCAATGTCTATGTTTAAAGAAGCATTTAACAGGGCGTCAGAGCTTAAGGACACTGAAACGCAATCAAGAATTTGTCTGGAAATCGGAAAGATTTATGACGACAACGAGCATTATGTTCAGGCGCTCAACAGTTACAATAAGTCTCTTGAGTACACAACCGATGTTAATGTAAAATCACGCGCACATTTTTCAATGGCACAGATTTACGATGACGTAAACGAGATTGTGCCGGCTTTAAACCATTACATCACATCAATCTCATACGCAGGAAAATCAGACGACTTAATCGGGCAGTCTGACTCGCTCACAAGAATGGCGAATATTTTCACTGACAAGTACGATGAGAACGCGTTTGAGTACTACGATGTAGCGCGCAGGTTGATTGAGCAGACCACTGACAGTGCAATGAAGGGTTATGTTTTAAGCAACACTGCTGACGCTTGTGTGCAGTTCAAGAAGAGTGACAAGGCTTTGAAGTATTACGCAGAGGCTGTAAAGAATTACGAGAAGTCTAATTCTGTAGAGGAAATCGCGCTCAACTACAAATCCGCAGGCGAGCTGATGATTGAGTTCAACAGTCCGAACAAAGCGAAGTCTTTGTTAAAGAAGGCGCTTGTAAACGCGGTCAAGACAAAGAACGAGGATTTGATTTCCGAGATTAACATGTTGCTTGCGTCTATTGATGCGTAGAGGAATTTTATAAACAATCAGTCTATAAACCCAGCTTGCCCTTTCAATTCTTCTTCAAGCTCTAAAACAATTTTTGACAACGGGATATCCAAACTTTCAGCAATGCGCCACAACGTAGAAAATTGGGGATCCTTCTTCCCCTTTTCTAAATCTGACCAAATCGACTTTGAAAGATTCACTTCATTTGAAAGAATACTTATAGACTTCCCCGTTTTTAACCTGTACGAATTTATCTTCTTGGCCAGCTGTTTTTTTAATTTTTCTTTTGCCTGTTGCATAAATATTATTATCGTACTAAAATAAGAACACTTGTTCTTTATTAAGAACGAGGACGGAGGTAAATATGAAAGACAGAGGATTAAAAAAAAAATTGGTAACAAATGGGCAATTATTATTCCCAATGAAATATTAGAAAGAATGAATATTAATGCAGAAGAGGATCTATTAAGTTTAAGAATAGAAAACAAAGAACTTTTAATTGAAAAATTTCAAGCTAAAAAAAGACCGGCAAAGCCGGTCAAATAAGCTTACTTAGGTTTATATTTTTTTAAATTTTCTATCTAATACTTTCTTCCAATTGATTTCGGAGCATATATAGATAATTCTATATAATTATACAATATAAAATTCTATTTATGCAGCATAAATATTCTAAGAAAGCAGAAATTATTTTAGAGCTTATGGGACAAATCATCAAAGAAGAGCGAAATAAGCTCAACAAGTCTCAAAGACTGCTCGCCGACGAGTACGGAGTCGAGAAATCTTTGCTTAACAGAATCGAAAACAGCTCAAACGAAGCAAAAATTATTTCCATCTTCACAATCTGCGAAATGCTCGGAATCAAGCCCTCAAGCCTCATTAAAAGAATAGAAGAAAAACTTCCGCTGGGATTTTCCGTGCTAGATGATTAACATTTCTTAATAAATTAGCAAATTTTACTTATTTTGTGTCTTTATAATGGTATGTAAGATAAAGTTTAGGTTGAACTATGCCAGAAATTTCTACCAGATACCCTGTACTGCAGGCACAAGCACCCGCTTCAAGGCAACAAGCTTTGCGCAGAGCGCCAAGAGAGCTTACAATTGAAGATGTTTACAAGCGCGAAAAACGCAGGAATCACGGGTTGATTGAGCGGTTATACAATTCTATCAAGAATGTTACAGGGCTTGGAGTCGGGACCAAAAAATTAGACCGGACACTCCAAAAGGTTCAGGCCGGTGAAATCAAACAGGAAGATGCGTTAAAGCAGCTCAAGGCTTACAGCGCTTCGCAGGAAAATTCGGCGCAGATTCTTGGTGATGCTGCTTCTATGGGTGCGGCAGGATTCACATTTTTTAAGCTTAACCGCGAATTCAAGATGTTAAATTCAAAGGCGCTTTTGAACCAGAAGTTTGAAGAGGTTCTAAAAGAAGGCACAAAGGGCGGCAACAAGCCAAAGGGCGCCGGTTCAGTTTTATTAAAACTTGCAGAGACTGTAAAATCCAAAAACAAGCTTATCGCGATTGCAGCCCTGTTTTCAGCTTTTGCGGGCGGGTATGCCAAAATTTTAACGCTCCTAATCAACCGCATTGGCTCAAAGGAGTTCAAGTCCGACAAAAAAGATTTTAACGGTGCAAAGAACAATTATGACAAGGCTTTATACAAGCGCGACAAGAAGGCGAAGCGCGCTGCGCACTTCAAGAGCGACCTGCGTAACTTTGCATCAGGCGCAATTAACGGGCTATTAATGCCGCTCGCAACTCTTGGCGGAGCGATTATCGGAGTGCCTTTATACTTTGCAGCGAACAGCATGAACAGGTATTTTGTCGGGAGCAAGGAGGACAAGAATAAGTCTTTTGGCGGGTACATAAATGATCTCAAAAACGACTCTGTCACAAACCTTGCCTTTGCAGCAGCCGCTGCTGTTCCGATGGTCAAGAAGGTCGGGTTTGCAAAGGTATTTGATACGAACCTGAAAAAAGCAACGGACAAGCTTCTGAACGCCAGCTTAAAAGATTCGGAGTTCAAGGGTGAAAGCACCTACAAGGAGCTTGAAAGCATATTGATGAAATCTGAAAATGTTTCTAAAATCATGGAAAATAAAACCATAAAAATGGAAGACAAGGTGAAGAAGCTTACGGAAGAAAACATCTTCGCGGTAAAGTACAAGCAGATTTCCAACGACTCAAGCGCGCTCACCAGGATGCTGCGTGAAAATTGTCCTGAAACACGCACAATTGAGCAGGCGCAGAAAATGATTGACGAAAAGCTCGGAAGCGGATACACAATCTCCAAGCTGCTCGGGGTCGGAACCGTTGCAGAGACTTATCTTGCAAAATCTCCGGACGGCAAGGATGTGTGTTTAAAGGTTTTGAAAGACGGAATCAACAAGGAAAAGATTCTAAAAGACAAAGAGAAGTTTGTTGAGTTGATTAAAAACATGGCCCACAAAACCGCAGACGAAAAAGACTACCTTTTGAGGAACATTGATGACCTTGCCGGCGGTATCTTAAAAGAAGTTGATTTCGTAAACGAAATGAACGCAGCAAAGAAATTAGTAGAATACACTAAAAAAGCCAACCTCGTTAAGCCTATTGAGGTTAAAAACGGTGTCTACGTAATGGAAAAAGCCGAAGGCATCAGTTTGAACTCGCTCGTAAAGCTTAACAGATACAACTTGGTTTTAGGTGAGCTGGAAAAAAGGATGAACAAGTATCCGGGACGCGCATTTTTGCTACAAGAGCATGTTCAGGAAATCAAGTCCAAGATTGCTAAGATTCAGGCAAGGACACCTGAGTACGGAGACATAAAGCTTACGGATAGCGACGCAAGCTACCTGCTTGACGAGTACATGAAGGTCTTAGTAGAGCAGTTCAACAAAGTTGACAAGAAGGGAAAAGTTATCCACGCTGATATCCACCCGGGGAACATTTTCATTGATGTAAATGCGCTCAAATCACGCAAGGGCAAAGTATTTACACTTATTGACACAGGAAACACCATTGAGCAAACAATGGAGCAGTCAATCAGGAGTCTTAGTCTCACATCTTATATCAAGAAGGGGAATGTTCCTGACATCGTAGAATTTGTGCTCGAGGGTGCAGTTCTTCCAAAGGGCATGACAAAAGAGGAAGCCTCAAAGAAGATTGCAGAGGAGTTGAAAAAATGCTTCTTTGACACAGAGACCAGGTTAGAGACTGTAAACAACAACAGCCTCCTGACTCTCACTTCAAATATAATGAGAAAGTATAACATCATCCCAAGTGACAGCCAGCTGAACCGAAACAAGGCAAACAAGTCAGCTTATAATTCGTTTATCGAGCTTGTGGAAGTTTTATTCACAAACAAATTTAAGGATTTGGACATAGACAAAGCAGGCACCATGGAGCGGACAAGCGTGGCTCTCCAAGCAGTATACACCGGAGCTTCCAAGCTTATGAAGTTCAAGAAATTGAAATCAAAGCAGGAGAAATTAAACCTGTTGCAGATGTCTCTTGAGCAGCAGCTGAAATACAAAAAGAACCCGAACAACCTTAATACAAACAGCGAAGACTATCTCACATACAAATTAAAACAGTCAATAGCTTCAAAATAACTTGTTCATGCTATAATCTGGATAACAAAACTATTTAACAGAGGGAAAAAGATTATGGCAAAATTTTATACAACGACTGCGATTGATTATGTAAACGGCGCACCGCAT
>CANAXK010000119.1 GCA_947365485.1 uncultured bacterium | reverse complement strand
AACGAGGTGGTCGGTGCTGATGTTAAAGAAGCCTGCTACAGGTCTTTGTATGAAAAGTATCCGAACGGACAGTTCTCTGCGGATTCTTTGTACAACCTCTTTTTAACCAAGTATTTGCAGAAAAAATACTACGACGCCCAGCGACTCGGGTTCCTGCATTTGAAAAAATTCCCGAACGTTAAATCAAGCCCTGCTGTTACTTATTTTATGGGCAAGATTGCGCATAAGCTCAAACATTACGAGAGCGCGAATAATTATTACAAAGAAGTCTTGAGACTTTATCCTGACACATACTATGCCTACAGGGCAAATTATAACCTGAATAAAGACGACGGCTCTCTGCCGTTTCTGGAATTAGCAGAAAAGCCGGTTGTGTTTCCGTACAAAAAATCTCTTGACAACAATCTTGTTGTGAAACTTGCTTATCTCAAGGACTACGACCTTGTTGAGGAGCTTTGCAAAAAAGACAAGTTTATTCAGAGCTGGATAGCTTACCAGAAAGGAAATTACACAATATCAGCCGTGCTTGCTCGAAACGCGATGGAAGAACTTCCTTCCAAACCGGCGTTTTCGGATTTGAGGTGGAGGCTTGTTTATCCTCTGCACTATTATGAGACAGTTGATAGGGTTAAGGGGAATAACAACCCGATAATTCTGGAGTCGATAATCAAGGAAGAAAGCCACTTTAACCCGTTTGCATCGAGCGCTGTTGGCGCGAAGGGTCTGATGCAGCTTATGCCTGCAACATACAACGAGGTTGTTTCAAAGCACAATCTGCCATCAAATCTTAACGCAGAGACTGCGAACATAACCGCTGGAAGTCTTTATTATGAAGGGCTCAAAAAGGTTTTGGGAAATAAGGATTTGTACGCGATAACTGCCTACAATGGCGGGATAGGTTCTGTTACAAATTGGTTTTCCAAGTTGATTTATAATGACACGGACGAATTTGTGGAGCAGATTCCGTATCCGGAGACAAAGAATTACGTGAAGAAAGTGCTTAGAACGTACTGGGTGTATGGGAATGTATACTAAATAGATGATGTGCATGTGCTTCTGGTATGTTATTTTTATTATAAATACAAATATGAAAGGATTTTGAATATGACATCAACAATTATTATTGCAGTAGCAGCTCTTGTGGTTTTGTTCTGGGCTTACGGAATCTATGTTTCATTGATTCAGAAGCGAAACAAAATGCAGGAGGCTTTTTCTTCAATTGACGTTCAGTTGAAGAAAAGATACGATTTGATTCCTAACCTTTTGACAATTGCTCAAAAATTCATGGACCACGAACGCGGGTTGATGGAAGAGGTTACAAAATTGAGAACTCAGGCAATGGGTATTGGCTCAGGCATTGAAAACATTGACCGCAAGATTGCGCTGGATTCAGAAATTTCCAAGAAGATGGGGCAGATTATGGTAGCTGTGGAAAACTACCCGCAGTTAAAATCTGACCAGACAATGGTAACTGCTATGCAGACTTATAACGAAGTAGAAGAACACATTGCAGCAGCAAGACGTTTCTACAACTCTGCTGCATTGGAGCTCAAAAACGCAGTAGAAATCTTCCCTTCTTCTTTGTTTGCGCGTTTGATGAACATCAAGTCAACTGATTTCTTCAAAGCAGAAGAAAAAGAAAGACAGGCTGTAAACGCGGCTGACTTTTTGAAGTAGAAAAATTTTTGTAAGCGGTGCGCACCCTGCTTTTTTATTATGTTGACGGAGTGAATATGAATAGCCCAAAAACTTACGCACAAATGCGAAACGAGTTTTATGAAAAATACCAGAAAGAAATCGTGCCTGCTGTTTCTGTGTATGAAAAGGAGAGAAAGGTAAAATTGGCTCTTGCTCTGTTTTGCAGCGGGATAATTTTTATTGCAGGTATATTTATCACTTATTATTTAATAACAAATGGTGGTGGCGGAGATAGCATAAACATAATATTCTTTATCTTCGCCGGTGCGTTCGGGGCCTATTATTTGTTCAAAAAGAGTTTTGAGAACAAGCTTAAAGCAAAAATTATGCCGGTTCTTGCTAAAACTTTTGAGCAGCTAAGTTGGAGCCATGGCAAATACAAAGATAAGAATTTGTTTACTAATGCCTGTCTAATAGATAGTTATACTTCTGCAAGCTTTGATGATATTTTTCGGGGCAAGAATAATGATGTGGATTTTGAGATTATTGAATCGCGATTTACAAAGAGGAGCGGAAAGAACGAGATTACTGTTTTTTCAGGCGCTATTGTAAAGCTAAAAATGAACAAGAATTTTACAGGCCACACAATAATAAGACCTGATTCTTTCACGCACAAATCTCCGAGTTCGAAGCTAAGGCATACCACTCTTGAGGATGTAAGCTTTGAGAAAAGGTATGATGTTTTTACAAACGATGAAGTTGAGGCGAGGTATTTGATTACACCTTCGTTTATGGAAAGGTTGAATAATATCAAAGTGGCATTCGGGTCTGAGTCTTTAAATTGTGCGTTTTATCAGGACTGCCTTCTTATTGCGCTCTGGAGCGATAAAGATTTGTTTGCAATCGGTTCGCTTTTTAAACCGGTAGATGATGCAAAGCAGTATTTTACAATGTACGAAGAAATTGTTTCTATTGTAAAACTTATCGACTATTTCAAGCTTAACCAGAAAATAGGGTTGTAATGCTTGATAAACCGGTTGTTTTTTTGTAAAATTAATTTATGGAAAATATTGAACTTGATATTGAAGTTTTAAGAAAAGCTCAGGAATCTTTAGTGAAAGCGTATAACACTTTTGAAGATGGTGGAGCTAATCCGGATATCTGTGATATGTTTGCGGATTCATGTGTCAAAAGATTTGAGTATACATTTGAAACATCTTGGAAGATTATGAAAAAATACTTTAAACTTCAGTATGGCAAGAAGGAAGATGAGCTTACAATGAATAATATTTTCCGTTTTATGGAGGGTTATGGATTTACTGATTCATGGCTGAAGTGGAAAGAGTATTATAAAGAAAGAAATAATACAGCTCATGAATATAACCTTGAAAAATCAAGGAGGCTCATAAATATAATTCCGAATTTTATACAAGATGTAAACTTTTTGCTGGAGAAATGGGATTCTATTGCATGATAAAAGGTGTTACAAAAGAAGAAGTTGCTATTATCAACAGTATTCTTGAGCCTTACAAAAACAACTATGAGTTCTATTATTACGGTTCGAGAGTGAAAGGTAATTTTGAAAAAACCTCTGATTTGGATGTTTTAATCAAAGGTAAAGAACAAATGGAGCCGGGCACAATGGAGCTGATAAAAGTTCTGTTTGATAATTCGGATTTGCCATTTGTGGTAAATTTTGCAGATTACAATTTGATGGATGAAAAATTTTATAACTTAATAAAGAAAGATTTGGTGCAAGTATGAAAAAAGGTTTATTTATAACATTTGAAGGCGCGGACGGAAGCGGAAAAACTACGCAGATTAGCCTTTTAAACGAATATCTTATTGGTAAAAAAGTGAAAACTTTTTTGACCAGAGAGCCGGGCTCGCCCGGACTTGGAACAAGAATCCGGGAAATTCTGCTTCACTATGAAGGTGAATTGTCCTCTACAGCCGAATCTTTTCTCTTTCTTGCGGACAGGGCACAACATGTTGACCGCATAATCAAACCCGCGATTGAAGAAGGGAAAATTGTTCTTTGCGACCGCCACACTGATTCTACGCTTGCTTATCAGGGATACGGGCGCCAGCTTGATATTGAGAGAATCAAATTCCTTAATGATATAGCAACAGGCGGATTAAAGCCTGATTTGACAATCGTTTTTGACGTTGATGTTGAGACTTTTATGGCAAGAGTCGGCAGAAACAAAGACAGAATGGAGTCAGCAGGGATTGAGTTTTACAATCGCGTAAGAGCTGGCTATCTTGAGATTGCTAAAAACGAACCGGAAAGAGTTCGCGTTATTGATGCTTCTGGAAATGTTGAAAGTATTCACAAAAAGGTTGTGGAATTGGTTAAGTCACTATGAATTTGCAGGAATTAGAACAAAGAGTTAATAAAAACAAGGAGTGTCTTTGACCTTGCCGGTCTTGAACAAGAATTAACACGACTTGAAGCTGAGCTCCAGAGTCCGGATGTCTGGGCTAACCAGAATCTGGCGTCAGAATTGGGACAGAAATCAAGAGAGATAAAAGAAACTCTCGATATGGTATCCCGCTGGGAAACTGTGCTTGATGACGCAAAGACCGCGCAGGAAATCGGTGACGAGGAACTCATTCAGGAGAGCGAAAACCAGCTTGTGCAGCTGGAAAAAGAGCTGGATAAATTTGATATAAGAAAAATGCTTTCAGGTGAATATGATGAGGCTGATTCTTTCTTCACAATTAATGCCGGAGCCGGCGGCACAGACGCGCAAGACTGGGCAAGCCTGCTTTTGAGAATGTACACCCGCTGGGCAGAGTCAAAGGGCTGGAAAGTCGAACTTATTGACAGGTCAGACGGTGAAGAAGCCGGAATAAAATCTGCTACTATCAAGATTTCTGGTAAGTACGCTTACGGGTATTCTAAAGCAGAAAAAGGGGTTCACAGACTTGTGAGGATTTCGCCTTTCAATGCGAACGGCAAGCGCCAGACAAGCTTTGCTTCGTGCGAAGTCTCGCCAATTATTCCGGATTTTGAAAAAACAATTACAATCCCTCCGGATGATATTGAGGTCGATACAATGCGCTCTGGCGGTGCAGGCGGGCAGAATGTTAACAAGGTTGAAACAGCTGTTCGAATTTTGCACAAGCCGACTGGTATTGTTGTAAAGTGCCAGCAGGAGCGCTCCCAGCTTCAAAATAAAGAAAATGCGATGCAGATGCTTGCATCAAAGCTGCTAGAATTGCGCCAGAGAGAGCATGAGAAGAAACTCGCCGAGCTTAAGGGCGAAAACTTTGACATAAATTTCGGCTCCCAAATCCGTTCTTATGTGTTCCATCCGTACAAGCTTGTAAAAGACCATCGCACAGGCTTTGAGATGGGCAATGTTGATGCGGTTATGGACGGCGACCTTGACGGGTTTATTGAGGCTTATCTAAAGTGCTGATAGAATTATTTTTCTTCTGACGGCGGGCCTTCCGGAGAGATTTTTTCTTTCCAGGCTTTGATGATTTTGTTTTCGATTGCTTCTCTATCTTTTGGTGAGTATTTTTCATAATCTCTTGGCATATGAAAATAGCTCCACGCAGCCCTTATGTGCTCCGGCGTGTCAATCGGGTATTTGTTGTTTACGCTGTCTCCAAATTCTACGTCTCCGTATTCATGCAGCCCGCGTTTCGGGTATACATCTTTGCGTTTTTCCATATGTATATTATATGGGTTTGGGGGGGGGGGC
>CANAXK010000118.1 GCA_947365485.1 uncultured bacterium | reverse complement strand
TACAATTGAAGATAAAACTGATGGTTTTGACTGCGGAGCGGATGATTACCTTGTAAAACCTTTTGATATTCAGGAAGTTTTGCTTAGAATAAGAGTTCTGTTGCGAAGAAATTCTGTGCATATTGAAGAAACGCCTTTATCTAATGAAGTTTTAAGAAGCGGCGATATTGAAATTTTTCCTGAATCTCTTGAAGCTGTTATTGTAAATAAAAAAGTTAAATTAACACCGACAGAGTTTGAAATTCTGTATTGCTTATTGCAGCATTTTAACAAGGCTGTCACTCTTGCAACCCTTTTGGAAGAGGTCTGGGGCTACAGCAGCGACGAGGATGTAAGGATGCTCAGGGTTCATGTGGGTGCTCTAAGAAACAAGATTGAGCCGGATTCCAAGAATCCGAGATACCTCCACACTGTAACGAATGTCGGATACAAACTCACTCCTTTTGGGGAATAAGCATGGTTCAATTCTTTAGCAAACGTAGACTTAAGATAGCTGAGCAGATAATTATCGTAATCTTTTTTGCGGTACTTATTCCAATGACCGTGAGCGGGATTATCATAAACAACATCAACCAGCAGTCAAACCGTGCGCAGCTTCGTGATGCAGCGGTGATGATAGCAAATATTGTATCAGAAGAAATCGATGTCTTTGACCACTCAATCAGCAACGAGCTTTCGCAGATTGTCACAACGCTCGAATACTACAAATCACCGTGGCAGGAGCAGAAGTATCTTGACACTGTAATCCAGAGCCTTCCTTTTTACAAAGAGCTTACAGTTGTGAGCGAAGACAGGCTTGACGATTACAAGGCGTACAACCTTCGTGATGATTACGTGGTTTTTGACCGGCCTCTAATGGACGGGCGGTATCTGGTTGCGGTGCTTGACATGAACAGCCTTAAGAAAAACCTGTTCAAGACCCTTGCACAGGACAAGCGCCAGATTTATGTGCTCGGCGGTGAAGACAATGTACTTATCGGCTCAATCAATTACACAAAAGACGGGTATGAAAAGAGCATTGCCCAGCTTCCGCAGAGATTGGAAGAAGATAAGCCGGTTGTTTACGGTGACATCAAGAATCAGCCAATGGTTTATCTAAAAAAATCAGCTCCAAAGTCCGTTGTCATAGTAAACACCACAAAAGACGTGACAAAGCACGCTATTGACTACAACAGAGACAAGATTATTTTATCCATAATCGTTACAATGCTTACTGTGTTCTTTGTTGTCGGGCTTTACACTTCGTATTTGTACACAAACATCCGCCAGCTTTTCAAGGCGATTATTGCAATCTCAAAGGGGAATTACGAGAGAAGAATCAGGCTTCTCACAAACATTTTTACCCCTTTTGAAATCGTGTTTCTCGGCACAGAATTTAACCGCATGGTTAACCAGATTCACAAATCCTACATCCAGCTCAAGAAGAAGAACAAGGAGCTCAAGCAGGTCAACGAATTTCGCTCAAACATGGTAGACACAGTTAGCCATGAGTTCAGAACCCCGCTTACAAGTATTCAGGGCTACACTTCAAGACTTTTGAGGCAGGATATTGAAATTGATGAGGAGACAAGGCAAAAATCGCTCAAGATAATAAAGAAGCAGTCAGAGCGCTTAAAGCGCATGATTGAGGACTTACTTGTTATTCCGGATATTGAAGGTGCAAGACTGAATTTTAACTTGAAGAATGTTTCTATTAATTCTGTAATCGAAAACTCGATTATGCTTGTAAGAAACGACGCCGGAAAAGAAATCATAAACAATGTTCAGGACTGCCCGATAGATATTGTTGCAGACACAGACAGGATTGAGCAGGTCTTTGTAAACCTGATTGAAAACGCGATTAAGTATTCAAACGACGAGTCTGCAATAACGCTAGACTACGAAATCAGAAACGACAAGCTTGTAGTGAGCGTCAAGAATGATTACGAAATCATTCCACGAGAAAAACTTAAGACATTATTTGACAAATTTACCCGCATTGATGACAAGACAACACGCACAACACGGGGAACAGGACTCGGGCTCTACATAGTAAAAGGACTCGTGGAAGCAATGGATGGAGAAATCAGACTGTATTCTAACGAGGAGTACGGATTCTGCGTCAAAGTGTTTATGCCGATAGCTGTGGAGGAAGAAAATGCATAGATTACCGGATTACCTAAAACGACCAATTATTGATACAGAAAAAACAAAAACAGTAAGAAGGATTCTGAAAACAAAATGCCTGAACACTGTTTGCGAAGGCGCGCGCTGCCCGAATAAAAGCGAGTGCTATTCCAGAAACACAGCGACTTTTCTGATTATGGGAAGCGTCTGCACAAGAAATTGCAGGTACTGCAACATCGGAACAGCCCGTCCGGAGCCTCTGGATTTGGACGAGCCAAAACATGTTGCGGAGGCGGTCAAGGAGCTGGGGCTAAAGTATGCAGTAATAACTTCTGTAACGCGTGACGATTTGCCGGACGGAGGTGCCACGCATTTCAAGAATTGTATTGAGGAGATTAGAAAGATTTCTGATGCGAAAGTCGAGATTCTGACTCCGGATTTCAGAGGGAAACAAGAATCGCTCAAACTTATTATTGAATCTATGCCAGAAGTCTTTAACCACAACATTGAAACAGTAAAATCCATCTTCAAGACAGCACGTCCGCAGGGAAATTACCAGACCTCGCTTGATGTTTTAAAATACATTGCAGACAATTCTTCTATAATAACAAAATCAGGACTTATGGTTGGATTAGGAGAAGAGATTTCTGAAATTGAAGAGACTCTTGTAGATTTAAAAAACGCAGGAGTGCAAATTGTAACAATCGGGCAGTACATCCAGCCTTCAAAAGCACATCTTGAGGTAGCTAAGTATTACACATTGGAAGAGTTTGAGGGTTTGAAGGAACTTGCGTGCAAAGTCGGGTTCAAAAACTATCAAATAGCGCCGCTCGTTAGGAGTTCTTATCAGGCAATGAGCTCCTGGTCTGAGTGCTTGCAATAAATTCATTAAAACGCTAAAATAGGACGTAGGAGAGAGATTTATGTCCACTGTAAACGAGATTATTAATATGGGTTTTTCCCTGCACCAGGAGGGAAATCTTGATGATGCAGAAAACAAGTACTCCGAGGCTTTGCTGCTTGACAGTGAAAACGCAGAAGTATGCAACCTGATGGGAGTTTTGAAGCTCCAGCAGGGCGATGTAGATACAGCAATCGAGTGGGTGGAAAAAGCTATCTCTAAAACTCCGAACGCTTATTTTTACGAAACACTTTTTCAGGCCTACATCAGAGGTGGGTATTACAACAAAATTGTTTCCCGAGAACATGAAATCAACAAAAAATTCTCCGACAATTTTTCGCTTCTGTTCAATATCGCAATCGCTTACAAAAATCTAAAGAAAAACAAAGAAGCAATAAAATATTACGACAAAGCTCTGCACCTAAATCCGGCATCATATCAGAGCTGGTTCAACCTTGCGCATCTTTACAGCATAGAGGGTGAAACAAAAAACGCTGTTTCTGCGCTCAAGATTTGCAACAAGCTAAAACCGCATGACGAAGATACCGAGTACTTTTTATCACTTGCGCTTATGCGGGTCAAAGACTATGACAAGGGTTTGAAGTATTTTGAGAGACGGCTTTGTAGAGAAGCAGCCGTTGCTATGCAGGAAAAGACTTACCCACAAAAGGCTTCAAGAGAGCGCTTATGGAAGGGCGAAAACATAAAAGACAAAACCATCCTCGTGTATTATGAAGCTGGTTTTGGAGATGCAATAATGTTTGCACGTTATCTTCCGCTTGTTGCACAGCGTGCTAAGAAGCTTCTTTTCATGTGCCAGAAACCACTTGCTCCGCTTTTTAGAGACAACCCGAACCTCGGGATAGACGAGGTGATTGATAAATTCATTCCGGAGCAAAACATAGATTTTGATGTTCATGCACCGCTTCTTAGCCTTCCGTATCTTTTGGGGCTCAAAGGAGACAAGGTTTTTGCTTATCCGGAAGGGTATCTAAGGCCTAATAAGAAGCTTGCAGAAGAATACAAGGAAAAGTATTTCAACAACGACAAAATCAAGGTCGGCATCAAATGGCAGGGAAATACTTACTACGACAAGGACAGGGTAATCCCGACAGAAGCGTTTTTCCCTTTAATAGAAGTCGAAAACACTCAGTACTATTCATTCCAGACGTTTGAGGGATCGGAAGAGACAGAGAAACTTACTTCCAGGTACAATGTTATTGATATCGGGAAAGACCTGATTGATTTTTCTCAAACCGCGGCAGCTTTGATAAATCTGGATTTAGTAATCTGTAACGACACTTCTCTTGCCCATCTTGCCGGAGCAATGGGAATTCCTTGCTGGGTAACATTGCCTTACGAAGTCAATTGGAGATGGCACACTGATTTGAGTGTTTGTGATTGGTACAGCAGCGTAAGGCTGTTCAGGCAAAAATCCATGGGCGACTGGGCCGGGGTATTTGAAGAAATATTAGAAGAAATGCACTAAATATTTTTGTTTATTGAAAGACATCCTTTTTTATTATAAAACCGGTACTAAAAGAAAGGGTGGTTATTATGGCAACAGTTGAACCAATCAGAAGCAAAAACGATATCAGAAGAATTGAACACATACTGGAAAAAGAAAGTATGCGTGATTTATTGTTTTTCACAATCGGAACAAATTGCGGTCTCCGGATTTCAGACATACTTGCGTTAAATGTGGGTGATGTTAAGGGTAAAAAGTACATCAAAATCCTGGAGAAAAAGACCGGTAAACTAAAGAAATTCCCTGTTAATTCCAAGCTTTTACCTTTGATTGAAGAGTATACGCACAAAAAAAAACTTGAAGATCCGCTTTTTATGACACGGTTTCAAAACAGGCTCGGCCGGATTTCTGCTTACAAGATTATAAATAGCGCTTGTAAACGCGCAGGGCTGGAAGAAAGAGTTGGCACGCACACTCTTAGAAAGACATTTGGCTATCATCACTATAAGTCGTTCAAAGATGTTGCAATGCTTCAAAAAATATTTAATCATTCAAGCCCGGAAATTACACTCAGATACATTGGTATTGAGCAGGCTGAAATTGAAGAAAGCTATCTTAATTTTATTCTTTAAACATCTTTTTCTCTCGCCCCCTGTGGGAGAGGGTAGTTTTTGCAATGCGAAGGCTTTGCATGAACATTAGAGAAACAAGATGAGGGAATAGGCAACAAAATAACCAAATTGTTATCTTGCCTTTAGACATCTTATTTATATGTTATCACAAATAAATTTTCTACAGCTAAGATTAATCGAAAACAGCCGACGTTATTCTCTTTTTAACAATTTGGTTATTTTGTTATGAAAAGAGGAATAAATTGAAATCAAAATTTTTTTATTTAAT
>CANAXK010000117.1 GCA_947365485.1 uncultured bacterium | reverse complement strand
AACAATTGCTTTTGCAGACTCTCTTGACCCGTTCATGGCAGGTGACAAGAATGTTAAAGCTCCAATCAAGGCAGAACACGGAAACCCTTGGTGGCTCGCAATTGCGCTCCTTGCGTTCGGTCTGTTCTTCGGTCATAAGGCTTTGACCCAGAAGATTAATGCAGCAAAAGCTGCGCAGGAAGAAGAGCTTATGCGTCTTAGAGAGATGAACGAAGCGCAGGAAAAACAGATTAAGGATTTGAGCGTTAACGCAGCTGATTTAATCCAGAAACAGTCACAATTGCAGCAAGGGTTGCTTGAACAGCAGAGCCGTCCGGCAGCAATTCCGACTTCGGGCGCGGAAATCCGCGAGGCTTTGAGAGAGCTTAAGCGCGAATTTGACGGCGTTGATGAATCAGAAGCCGGTGAAAAAATCAGAAGCTGGATTGAACAGGGTTAGTAAAATAATCATCAACTTATATGAGGTCAAAAGCTTTATAAGCAGGTATAATACAATAGGGATTATTATATCTATATAAAGGAACGAATATGCCTATAGAAGGATTTGATTATAAGGATTTTGCAGCATCGATGGCTGAACAGGCGAAACAGCTTGTCCCGCCGGAGCTTAAAGACCACGAAAAAGAGTACATTGTTAAGACTCTCGGGAACTTTACGCTGCTTGCCGGTGAGGCGCTTTATAATGATGAGCAGCTTAAACTTAATGTTGATCAGGCTGTTTTCATAACCCAGATTATCGCAGAGTGGTCGTTCCACAAGTCAATTGACCTTATCCATTCCGGAATCCTGCCTCAATACTGGGATAGTATCATGCAGAAAATCGCGTTTACTATCTTTGAGGTTGCAAAACAGGCGGTTATAAGAAAAATCCCTCAAGACCAACTCCTGCAAGCGATTGAGCACCACGTAATCAAAGTTTATAATTCAAGTATTGAAGAACTCCAACAAAAAGGGGTTATTGACGAAGAGATTAAACAGCGCGCTGAAAGCCAGTCTAATATTGACGCTATGGCAAAACAGGCGCAGGAAGAACAGCAGCGCCAGCAGCAGGCTGTTGCAGAAGAGGCAGAAAGAAATCGCGCAGAAGCTGAAAAACGTCAGGAAGAAAAACGTAGACAGAAAAGGCTGGAAAAACAGCAGGCTGCGGCACTTGCTTCAATTCCGCAGGGAATTACTAATAAGCAGATGAAGCTCATGACACTTGCGCTTGTGCTTAAGATACTTTCTCAGGACAAGGTTACAACCATTCTTAATAAGTTCGACTCCAACGACTCCCTTGCGATTTCCCAGTACATGAATATGGCTGATTTGGAATCCCATATCGACGGTGATTTGATTTCCGACTGTCTGAAAGAGATGAAAGAGTACCTTCCGATTAAGCGCAAGCTTACAAAAGAGAATGTGCTCGGAGATTTGTTGAGGCTTTATCGCTCAAATCCAAGAGAAAAGATTGAGAAGATTATCAAGAACGAACGCCCGCTTGTGAAGCGTTTTATCTCGCAGGCGTATGATGGCGAGTATTCAGAGTTGCCTTTGAAGGTTGCGGGAATTGTTGCACAATACATTGAAGAGAGTGTATAATACTTAATATGATTATTAAAAAACGTAGTCAAAGACCAAGGGAGGAGAAAAAGGTTGTTGAACAGCAGGTTGCAAAACCTGTTGTGGAAGAGCCGGAAATTTCTGTTGAACAGACTGAAATAACTCCTGCTCCTGAACCGGTTCAAACAGAGCCGGTGGTTAAGGAACCCGAGATTGACTTGTTTGATATCGAAAACATTGATTTCACCCAGAGGCAGGAGCGCAGACGCGGCTCAAGAAGACGCGGGTACAGAAGGATAGATGACAGAAACCTTGTTTCACGCGCGCAGGAAGAAGCTGAAACAATCAAGAAATCCGCGTTTGAAGAAGGGTACAGAAAAGGAATGGAGCAGGCGAATCAGGATATGGAAAAGTTCAGGTCAGAGCTTGCGTGTTTTATGAACTCCAGAAACGAGGTCTTTGAGTACATAGCGCCTGATATTCTGGAAATCAGCGTTGATATCGCGAAAAAAATTATTAAAAAAGAAGTGGAATCAGACCCGCAGGTTTTGATCAATACAATCGTTGATGTGCTTAAAACAGTATCCAAAAGCGAACCTAAAATTAATATCAGGGTTAAACCGCAGGCTGTTCAGTTCATCAAGGACACAATTCCTAGCATAACTTACCAGTACGGAATTGATGCAAAAATTAATATCGTGTCAGACCCGTCTATAGAAGACGGCGGGTGTGTGTTCCAGACAAATAACGGTATCGTAGACGCTTCGATTGACACTCAGCTGGAAATCATCAAAAAAGCACTGACGACGTAGGTGAAAGGTAGTAATGGCGGCAGAAGGACAAAATAAACCAATATCAGAAATATTTCTTGCGCTTTTCGTAATGACGCTGGTCTTGATTCTCATTATGGAGATGCCAAATTGGGTTATCAATTTTTCTATCAGCTTGAATATTACCCTAGGAATTGTGCTTCTGATGATATCCCTCTATGTCCAGAAACCGCTGGAACTTGCGGCATTCCCTTCTATTATTCTGCTTGGTACTATGTTCCGACTAGTGCTTTCTATTGCTTCAACCCGTCTTATTCTTGCAAAAGGAGACGCGGGCGAGGTTGTACACGCGTTCGGTACGTTCGTTACGGGCGGTAACATGATTGTAGGAGGTGTAATCTTCCTGATTATCACGGTTGTACAGTTCATGGTTATCACAAAAGGTGCTGAACGTATTGCCGAAGTTGCTGCACGTTTTGCTTTGGACGCGATGCCCGGTAAACAAATGACTATTGACGCTGACTTTAACGCGGGATTGATTTCACCGGAAGAAGCGGTTAAGAAACGTGAAGACCTGCAAAGAGAATCAAGCTTGTTCGGTTCAATGGACGGTTCCATGAAGTTCGTAAAGGGTGATACTATGGCCGGTATCATCATTGTTATAATCAATATTGTGGGCGGTTTGACAATCGGCTGTCTTGTAAACCAGATGCCTGTGGCTGATGCGGTTAGCAAATACACAGTCTTAACTATCGGTGACGGTCTTGCTTCCCAGCTTCCGTCGCTTCTGATGTCAATTGCCGCCGGTATCGTGATGACACGTGCTTCTGCGGGTAATACCTCTCTGGGTGGTGATTTGACTAACCAAATTATGGCAAAGCCTTATTCTTTGTTCTTTGCGGCTTTGTTCCTTGGCTTAATCACAGTGACTTCGCCGATTACAGGCCTGCCATTCCTGCCGTTTCTTATATTTACAATTATACTTGCAGTAGCCGGCTTCTCCGTACTCGTCAATGCAGACGTTCAATCTCAATTGGGTCAGTTGGAAAGCGTTCGCCAGAATATGCAAGATTTGGTTAATCCTAACAAGATGTACGAACGACTCGGTGTTGATGTTTTGAGCTTGCAGGTTGGTGCTGGCTTGCTTGTTATCGCCGATCCGGATCAGGAAGGTCAATTGCTGGCTAAGATTGCTGCCCTGCGTCAGAGAGTTACAGACGAGCTTGGTTATATTCTTCCAAACATACGTATTATGGACTCATCCGCGCTTGAAGCTAATGAGTACGTTATCTCAATTCGTAACAACGTTGTTGCCTCCGGCTATGTATATCCGGGCAAGTACATGGTGATTGCTGACCAGTGGGATTCTGTTAAGAAAACTATTCCGGAAGACGCGATTGTCGGCGTTGATCCTACTTATCAGACACAGGCTTACTGGATTTCTCAAGACGATGCAAGAGCTACCAAAAACGTTACGGCGGTTGATGCTACAGATGTTCTTGTTACCCACCTTCAAGAGTGTGTAAGAAAACACGTTGACGAGGTTATGACAAAGACGGATGTCTTGAAGCTTATGGAACTTGTACGTTCACAAGACCCTACGCTTGTAAATGACCTTGTGCCTGCGATTATTTCTACATCAGATTTGAGAAAGATTTTTGTAAACTTAATCAGAGAAAAAGTCTCTATCAAGGATATCATATTTGTATTTGAGCGTCTTTGTGATTACGCGAGATTCTCTAAGGAGCCTGACATTCTTTCAGAGCGTCTGCGTGCAGCGCTAGGACGTCAGATTTGTTTAAGTAATGTTGATAGAGAACATGTTCTATACGCGCTTACATTGTCACCTGAATGGGAAAAAACGCTTGATGACAGCTGTCAGAGAACCGAGCTTGGTACAATGTTCTTACTTAACCCAATGCAGGTTCAGGATTTGATTGAATCTACTGCAATGACTCTAATGCGTGCCCATCAGGCAATAGGACAACAACCTGTAATCCTTTGTTCTCCAAGAATCAGATTGCCGCTTTATCAGCTTCTTGAACGTCATATTCCGACAATTGTTGTTATCTCTTACTCAGAGCTGATTACTGATATTAAGGTTGAGGCTGTTGACACAATCGGCGAGAATGCTGGATACTAATTTTCTTATTGAAATAAGTTTATGTGAATGCTAAAATTTCTTTGAGAGATATATAAGGAGTAAATAATTTATGGTCTGTTTAACATCAAAAAAAATTAATGCTGAACTCGTATCTGAAGCACTTAAGGCTCTTGGAAAAGAAAACCTTGCGCTAATTATTCATGGCAGCAGTTTCCCTTCAAAAGATGGACAAGATACAGGGTTTGGAACATTCAACTCTGAAGCTGGACACGAAGTAATCGACTATGCTTCAGGAATTTTTAATGCTTTACAACTTGGACCTGCCGGTAAAACAAAGAGCTCAGACTCTTCACCTTACTGCGGTACAATTTTCTCTGGCAATCCATTGTTTATAGACTTGAAACAATTGACTGATAAAAAATGGGAAAATATTTTATCTCAAGAAACTTTCAACAAAGTTGTTTCTGAAAACCCTAAACAAAATTCTGGCAAAACCGCCTATTCTTATATTTCAAAAGCTCAACTTGAAGCATTGAAAGAAGCTTGGAGCAACTTTAAGGGTCTTCAGGGCGGCTTGTTCGGCTCTTCTTTGAAGAAGGATTTTGAAAAATTTAAAAAAGAAAACGATTTCTGGCTTGAAAACGACTCTTTGTATGAAGCACTTTCTATCGAAAATAACAACGATTTCTGGTACAGCTGGAAAAACGAAACAGATAAAAACCTTCTTAATCCAAAATCAGAAGATGAGAAGAAGGCTTACGCAGCACGTATTGAAGAAATCAAAAACAAATACGCTGACGAGATTGAATTCTACAAGTTCTGTCAGTTCGTATTAGAAGTTCAAAACGAAGAAACTAAAAAATATGCACTTTCTAAAGGTATTAAGATGATTGCAGACCGTCAAGTTGCTTTTTCTGACAGAGATGCTTGGGCTTATCAATCATTATTCCTTGATGGCTGGTATCTTGGCTGCCCTCCTGACTATTTCTCAAAAGACGGTCAGGCTTGGGGATTTCCTGTTATGGATCCGGATAAAATGTATAATGAAGACGGCTCTCTGGGCGAAGGC
>CANAXK010000116.1 GCA_947365485.1 uncultured bacterium | reverse complement strand
GCGCTTTAAGAATTGAATATGATTTCATTAATGTGCCTTCTATCATCGGGACGGTTAACGACGCTGTTAACGCATACGTAGTAGTAAAAAACAAAACAAGTACCGGAGCGGATATTTTTACATATCTGAATGACGGCACGCAGGTAGAAGCACAGGTAAATTTAAGATTGAAGGGGTACTAATGACAGACCAATACAACTGGGTAGACCACCCAACGGAAAGCGGCAAAGCTATATGTGACACGGATATTTTAGATGAATGTCTCATGCACCTTAAATATGATGGAGAGGCTAAGCTCTCTAATACAGTAAATTTGTTAGAAGCCTCGCTTTTAGCCACAAAAACAGAGTTAGAAGGTGCTATTAGCGGGCTTGGTTCATCTATAGCAGAAAACGGATTATACACGACCACCTATATCAATGGAAATTCCTGGTATAGAGAATATTTCTCTGACGAGGATAAAACTGAAAGAGTTTGGTTAGAGCAGGGTGGATATATTAATTATGGAAGTGGACAGTTTGCGACAAGAACCATTAATTTTATAATCCCTTTTACTGAAATATGTAATGCAATGGGAATCTTATTTGGACCTGGGGCTGCAAATGATTCTAACCAAGGTGTCGCTGGCTGGACAAATACAACATTAACATATGTACATAGAGGATGGGGCTCTGGAGTAGTATGGAGAGCTGTTGGTAAATAGAAAGGAGTTTTAAATGAGTTATACACTACAAAAACCATATACAGACAAGCAGAGAGCAGATTTTATTGTTAAATATAATCATAATCAAGGATTGAGGATTGAAAACATTGACGGAAATTTGTTTGCTCTTGAAAAAGATGAAATCATAAAAGACGGTGAAGCTATCAAGAACCCGGATTATGAGCTGGAACAATCATTGGCACGTAAAGAAGTTTTTGAACGCGAGTTTTTTGAAACATCTTTAGGCTGGATTAGACGTAAAGTAAGCATGAAAGATGGTTCTACAAAAGATTTTCTTTCAGATTTGCTTTTACCAATAAAAGCCGGATTAGAGCTCGGCCAATCAGTAGAAATCATTACTTACATGCAGCCTGATTTTACGCAGGAATATACTACAGAGTACATTATTTCTTTACAGGAAAGAAAAATAGCAACCCCGGATTTTATCCAAGAATGTTTAATGCAGACAGTAGCTGATTTTAACGGTGGTGAATCAGATTTAACAACAGGCGACGAGGTTTAAAAATGACAACAATACAATTCAGACGTGACACTGCTCATAATCTTGAAACAATCAATCCGGTATTAATGGATGGTGAGCCCTGTGTTGATTTAACAAACGGGACTCTAAAAATCGGGGATGGTACAACTGCATATAATGACTTAAAGAAGATTTCCGGCGGTGGTGGAACTGGCAAAGCACTATTGGAAATATATATTGACCCGTTCATTGACGAATCCAAAAATGAGGGGCGTATTGCTAATGGACAGATTATTATTCAAGACCAATTCCCAGGTGCAGTATCCAAGCTAAAAAGAGTAGTGGGGTGGGATAGTGAGAACCAAGCAGCTACATTACGTCCTCAAATGGTAATGTCAGAGGAAGAGTGGCAAGCTACTAAGACTTTATCGGCCCTAGGGCAAGTTGCAGCGTATGTTATTAATGATGAGGCTGGGACTGTCAGGCTCCCTGCAATCAAGAATATCCAGGGTGTGTATGATTTAGCTGAAGCTGGCGGTTTGGTTGAGCAGAGTTTGCCGAATATCAAAGGGACATTTAATACCGGAGATAGAAGAACACACGCGTCCGGGACAGATTTCTTTTACCCCACTACTACACCTGATTCAAGTACTTATAGCGGACAGGTTACTGCGAAAACTAACGAGGCATTCGGCGCTAACGCTTCCCGTTGTTCTTCTGCTTACCGAGATGGTGCGCCGGTGCAAGAGGAAGCTTGTTTGTATCCTTACGTCATTTGTGTTAATTCTGCGGTAGAGGAGGCTGAAAGGCCGATTAACAATTACACTGTTGCTAATCCTTACTCGTATGGGGACAGTAAGTATTATAGAGGGAAATTGAATAATGCTTGTTTCTTAAAGAGTGCAGGTCAGTGGAACAGCGGGGCTGTGTATAACGGCACATATGAATGGATTGTTCAAACGTATAATAGTGCGGAAGTAGTTTTTGACGAAGGTAAGATTAGTGTTGTAGGAGCATTAAGCAACAACAATGGAATCATTAGCGGGTTTAGTGCTGCCAATTATATCAAGGTACCTGCAAGTTCTGTGCCTGAGTTTTCAAGTTTTGAGAGTTGCGTTAAGTTTACGACCGGGAGTGATGTGACTGCTACCCAAACACCGTTCGTATTTCTTGAGTCTTCTACAGGGCTTGGGGGAATATGGGTAGAGATTAAAGAAGGTTATTTAAAACTATACTTATCCGGGAATGGCACCTCGTATGATAAAGCAAACAATTTAAACATTCAGGCGGTTGAGCCAAATACGACATACATTGTAAAATACATTTGGGATGGGGAATCTTTTGTTGTTGAGGTAAATGGGGAAGTAAAAACAACCATTGAAGCTGTGACTGCAATTGCAGTCCCAGGAGCTGATATTACGCTCGGAGGCCGGATTAAGTATACAGGGGAGTATTTCAGGGGCTCAGTTGACCTAAACGAATGTTACATAAAGCTTAACGGTGAGATGTGGTGGTTGCCGCTTAAGAAGGATTGTGACATTAGGAAGAGCACAGAGAGTTATTCGGATTATGATTTTGTGTTTAATTCTGATGATATGACTTTCAGGTTGCCGTTGTTGAATGGGAGCGAGCATTTGCCTGATTGGGACAATGAGGAGCCAAGGGAAGCAAACACGATATATATTGCAGAGCGTAATGGGTATTTTATTGGGGCACTAATGACAGGTGCTGATGGTTCAAAGACGTATGTAAAAATAAACAACACTATTGTTGGTGTGGACAAGACGGTGGGGCAATATGCTGACGATAACAATCTTTTTTGCATATTTGTAAAAAGGGGAGACAAATATCAGTTATTTTCAACCGGCGATAAGGGGCCTAGAAGTTTTGTATCTGCTATTGGCAACGGCAATCTTTACTACTACATTGGCAATGTTGAACAGAATGTTGATTTGGTTAACATTGCTAGGATGCAGGAGGAACTGGTTGATTTAAAGGCTCCTGCACGAAGTTATTTGATTAAGAGTTATAAAAATGGGCTTAGCGGTTATAGAATTTACAGTGATGGCTGGTGTGAGCAGTGGGGGCAGTATGAAATAAGTAATAGTTCAAAAACTATCAATGTTTCATTATTTATACCATTTGTTGATACTAATTATCACTTGCAGCCAGGAAGAAGCGTTAACACATCAGACCATATTCCAAGTTGGCTTGCCACTTGTTTTGCAAAGTTGGTTACTAATTCGGGATTTGTTTCCTGCTATGATTCGCAAGAAGGTAGGGCGGCAAGCACTAACATGAGGTGGTGTGCTAAGGGCTACGTGGATTTGGGGAGTCTTGAGGTATAGGTAAAAGGAGGAATAATGGCTTTACATATACATTATAACAGTGCTTTTAAAGATATGAGTAAAGAACAAATTGAGCAATATTGTGTAATAAATGAATATAGACTAATTGGTTCGGCTGTGTTTGTTAGGAACAAAAGTTTTATGTCTAAGCTAATCTCACGTATATGTGGCGGGAAATACAAAGATAAAGCTTTCGTGCCGTCCCATGTAGGCTCGTTGATTTTATGCGGGGGGCATATTTATTTGTTTGATATGAAACCGCCGAAACCAACATTAACTCGTTTTGATGATTACATTTCAAAGACTAAAGACGAGTTTATGTTAGTAATGCGTAATTTTTCTATAGATACAGAGCAATTTAGTCTTGGAATTATTAAGAGAATAAATAATAAGTATGGTTATCTTTCTGCTATACAAAGTGCTTTCAAGTATCTATGGTGGGGTTTTCGTGAGCATTGCAGCGAAATTCATTTAAAGGAACTGCAAGCTCAAGGACTCTTTAAAGAGTACAGCGCTAATCAAACAACACCCGAAGATTTGAAAAACATACTCTTGAACTATGAAGGAAATTCAACAAATGACTGAAGTAAAAACAGATATCAATTTTGTTAAGATGGCTAATGATATTGCAAAAATTAAGCAAGCTGTCTTGGGTAATGGTGTTCCCGGTCTATGTCAACGCGTTGACCAATTAGAAGAGTCAATAAAAAAGCAGGGGAAAATTTGTGGATTTTGCGCCGGATTCGGGGTTGTTGTTGGCGGAGCCTTAAGTTGGATTCTAAATATTTTGAAAGGTGGATAAATTGTATAGCGAATTATTCGAAAAAGCTTTAAGTTTTGTTTTGCCTATTGAGGGAGGGTATGTAAACGACCCTGACGACAAGGGCTGTGCAACAAACAAAGGTATAACACAGAGCACTTATAATAACTGGCTGAAGTCAAAAGGAATGACCGTTAAGGATGTTAAAAATATAACAGTCGCTGAAGTCAAAGAGATTTATTACAAAAATTATTGGTTAGCAGCTAAATGCGACAAAATGACTGAAAAATTTGCAATAGTTTGTTTTGACACTGCTGTAAATATGGGTGTAGGGCAGGTTACTGAATTTTTAAAAGCAGCTAAATGGAGTAATACAGAGGCTTTTTATTTAGCACGAATTCGCAAATACAATGAGTTTGCCCGAAATAAAACCCAGGCAAAGTATTTACATGGTTGGTTGAATCGAGTGTATGCTTTAATGGATTTTGTAAATAAAATATAGACTTTCTTTTTTTTTGATAAAGCGGATTTTCTTTAGCCGGGATAAAACCCGGCTTTTTTATGCAATAAATCTATCTTGACCTTTTAAATAGTTTTCTATATCATTATGTAATGGTAGAAATTTCGGAGCGAGAATAATGGGTATAAACTTTCTGTTAAAAAGTTCGAGCAACGACCCATCAGGCGCCCCATTATTTTTTTTTTGATATGTGTAACATGAAGATATATAACGAGCCTCAATTAACAAATATGAATTTAAAGTCAAAAGGACTTTCACTCAAAGATGTAATGAAGCCAAAAGTTATTTCTAATTCTAATAAAACAGTCATATAGATGGCAAGTCTAAAATTACATGTGTAAAAGATGACGAGTTTAAATATTTCAATGCTTCTCAATCTCCTGCTAAGCTAAGTCCTTATCCCAGTGCTGTTTGGAGTGAGTTTAAAGAAATGGCCACTAATTTTGCTTCATATTTTAAAAGAGGTGAAGCAATATATTTCTTAGATGATTATTCTAATAGGGCAACCCTATTTGCAAAACGCTTGTCTGTTGGTGATGGTAAGACAATATATTCATTTGCGCGAAAGCCTTTAATTGGTCTTGAAAAGACTGTGGTTTATGATGAAAAAATGGGGTTATTATTAGAAAAAATTTTGAAGAACGTTCTCCAAACGATATAGAAATATATGATTTGGATTTTAAACCTAAAAAGCTTGTG
>CANAXK010000115.1 GCA_947365485.1 uncultured bacterium | reverse complement strand
CAGAAAGTGAGTCAGCAACAACTGAAAGCCCTGCAATACCTGTTGCGAAGTATCTCTTAACGTCTCTGTCGTGAAGAGCCATTTGAGATCTTTCGTAGCAGTATTTGTCGTGCATGTAGTGGATGCAGTTCAATGTGTTAACATACAAACCTGCAAGCCATTCCATCATGTCTTCATATCTTTCCATTACTTCATCGTAGTTAAGGTATTCAGAAGTAATTGGTCTGAACTTAGGACCGATTTGTTCTTTAAGTCTTTCGTCAACACCACCGTTGATTGCGTAAAGCAAGCACTTAGCCAGGTTAGCACGAGCGCCGAAGAACTGCATTTCTTTACCAACAACCATTGAAGATACGCAGCAAGCGATTGCGTAATCGTCACCGTGAGTAACTCTCATCATATCGTCGTTTTCGTACTGGATAGATGAAGTTGTGATAGAAATGTGCGCAGCGTACTGCTTGAAACCGTGAGGTAATTTCTTAGACCACAATACTGTCAAGTTTGGCTCTGGAGAAGTACCAAGGTTTTCAAGAGTGTGAAGGTAACGGAAAGAGTTCTTAGTAACTAATGGACGTCCGTCAATACCAACACCCGCAATTGATTCAGTTACCCAAGTTGGGTCTCCTGAGAACAATGAATTGTATTCAGGAGTTCTTGCAAACTTAACTAATCTTAACTTCATGATTAAGTGGTCAATCATTTCTTGAGCTTGTTCTTCAGTGATAACACCGTTTCTCAAATCTCTTTCGATGAAGATGTCCAAGAAAGTTGAAGTTCTGCCGATTGACATTGCAGCACCGTTTTGTTCTTTAACAGCTGACAAGTAACCGAAGTATAACCATTGAATAGCTTCTTTAGCGTTTGAAGCAGGTTTTCTGATATCAAAACCGTAAGTATCGCCCAATTCAGCCATTTCTTGTAGAGCTCTGATTTGTTCAGCGATTTCTTCTTTTAATTGAATTTTATCAGGAGTCATTTCTCCGTCAAGAGAAGCGTGCTGAGCTTTTTTGTCTTCGATTAATCTGTCAATACCATAAAGAGCAATTCTTCTGTAGTCACCTATGATTCTGCCTCTTCCGTAAGCATCAGGAAGACCTGTTAAGATAGCAGAATGGCGCGCTTTTCTCATTTCCGGAGTGTAAACATCAAATACACCCTGGTTGTGAGTTTTTCTGTATTTTGTGAAGATTTCAGAAACTTCTGAATCTACTTCGTAGCCATAAGATTTGCAAGATGTTTCAGCCATTCTGATACCGCCGAATGGTTGAAGAGATCTTTTAAGAGGTGCGTCTGTTTGCAAACCAACGATTGTTTCGAGGTTTTTGTCGATGTAGCCTGCACCGTGAGAAGTGATTGTTGATACGATTTTTGTATCCATATCAAGAACACCACCGTTTTCGCGTTCTTTTTTGAAGAGCTCGCAGCATTCTTCCCACAATTTTGTAGTAGCTTCGGTTGGTCCAGCTAGGAAGCTTGAATCACCTTCGTACAAAGTGTAGTTTTTCTGGATAAAATCTCTTACATTGATTTCTGACTGCCATTTGCCGCCAACGAAATCTGTTGTAGAAGATTGTTTTTCTAATGTTAATTCTGACATTTTAATCTCCTTATCTTTCTGTCTTAATGACATTTTACTACCTGTTATTTCTTATACAATATTATACTCCGGACATGAAATATAGTACAGTTGTGTAGACAACATTTATTAAGATTTTATTAAGCCATGACCCGCAAAAAGTTTTTTTATGTGTTTTAGTATTGTTATGAGAATTAATAATTTTAATACTTCCCCTATGTTTAGCGCAAATCTCAACTCTCCGAAGTTGAACTTCAAATATGATGACTTCTTTGTGAAAATTAGAGGATACGGGAAGAACAGGGATTGGGCATATAAAATCATTGAAACAGCAGATACTGCTGCTTGTTTGATTAGGAAAAATACAACCGCTGAAAATGTTTTGAAATATGTTATATCAGGGGTTCGAGATGCAAACCAAAAGGATATGTCCTTATCCAAAAGAGAGTTCACTGGCATTTTGAGAACAAAACGTCAAGGGTGGCTGTGCTGCGATTGGTGCGACATTATAACTCCATATAGTAAAAACAGATACAGCGCTTATGAAACAAGGCTGGACAAGACTGCCGAATCGCCCAATAAATCCATGCTGGGAATCAGATTTTCAAGACCCCGTATTTATTCAGATAATTATAAAGAGATAGTACATGCTTCTTCGCTATATGTGAATGATGCTCTTGATAAAATATTTAGTTTGAGCAAGAAAATTTTTCCGAAGTACATAAAAGAAGATGTAAAACCCGAAAACTTGGACGAGGTTAATTCTGCTATTGCGGAGATTCGGTGGATAATGGCGCATGCAACTCCATGGCAAAGGGGAAGCGACGCTATCTCAAACGTGATTATGCGCGCCATGTACAAAGCAATCGGCGTGAAAACTTTCCCGCTTGCAAAAGGTGTTTCTCTTGATTTGGAGGCTTATTGCACAGAGCTTGAGGAGTACAAACGGAAGTTTGCAGGGTATTTTGAGAAAGCTCCGGAAGTTGTTGAATAAAAAAAGACGCTCCCGCAGGGAGCGCCTTTTTTATTTATTACTATTCGTAAATATATCCGTTAGTCAAATCAATCTTCAATGGTCCGAGAAGTCTGATGTTAACAATCTGTCCCGGCATTGTAAGAACCTTGTCGCCTTTGAATACTTTTCTGAACCAGGTCATGAAAGCATTCTTTTTGTCAGGGTCAAGAGTTGCAACGCCGTAAAGCATTACAGCCTGGTCGTTTGGTGTAACAAGAAGCTCGTTCTTGATGATAACTTCACCGTTCTTTTTGAACAATTTAGCTCTTTCAACATGTTTTACCTGACCTTTGAGGTCGCTGCCTTCGGAAATCAGAAGGTATTTTTCTTTTGTTACGATGTTCTTAGGAGCTTTTGCTGTGTAGATATCAGTAACGTTAGAGATTTGCGAACCTACAACTGTTTCAAGCTTGATAGGGAAGATTGAGCCTGCCGGAATAATACCGATAGAGCCCTGAACTCTTACGTTGTCTACGATATAACCGTCAGCAGTTCTCTTTTGCATGCATTCAGCCAGCTTAGCGTTCGGGTTAAGCTTTGCTTCCTGCATCATTTTGTAAAGGATTGCAGCAACTTCTGCTCTGTTAGCAGGTCTGTCTGATTCCAATTTGCCTTCGTTGCCCGGCATGACGATGATTAAGTCAAGCAGTTGAGCTTTACCTGCTGCGATAAGGAACCATGCAGGCATCTGGGTGTAGTCTTCGTAGCTCTTTGAAATGATATCTTGAGCTTTTTGTTCGCTGATTTGCTGTGTAGTAAGCGCGTTTACAGCGATTGAGATAGCTTCTGCTCTTGTAACAGGGTCAAAAGGTCTGAATCTTTCGCCTTTTGCGTCCGGAATCAAGTCAAAATAAACAGCTTTCTGGATAATATGGTAAGCCCAGAAACCAGGATCTACGTCAGAGAAGTGAATATCCTGCGTAACGTTTGCGTCTTCCTGACCAAGTGCCTTGATTGCCATTGAAGCAAACTCAGCACGTGTTACAGGGATATCCGGTTTATATGTACCATCCGGGTAGCCGACAACAACTCCAACTTCTGTTAAGAATTTGATTGACTGATACGCCCAGTGGCTTTCATTCATATCAGTATAAAAAGCGTTTGCAGGGTTGTTAAGCATAAAAAGCGTGCTTAAAACAAACAAACCTTTAAATAATTTTTTGAACATTAAGAGTCCTCCTTTTCACTGCTTCTTTTATTTTAATCGTATATTAAATAAATAGTTAATGCAATTTTTATCAGATAGTTTTAACAATTCTACATAAAACGGGCAAAAATTTTGGTTTTTGAGTTTTAATATATATGGATGTGTGTTTATGAAGATTAGTACTAACCAAGCTCTAAGTTTCAAAATGAAGCCTAAAAACGAGGCGGATTTTTCTGACACCCTCACAAGAGGTAAAAAACTTGCCGGAAACAAGGGTAAGTCAATACTTATTGTGCCTGCAAGCTCGCTTCCAAGCCAGACAGGCGTGGGTAATCTCGGAACAGATGAGAGTCTCAAATTTTTTGATTTTGCTAAAAAATACTGGGGGGTAAACGAAATCCAGATTCTTCCGGTTGGTCAGTACCATTCGCATAGTGGCCAGTACCCGATTTATTCGGGAACAACAATGGATTTGGGAAACCATGTTATTGATATCAAATCCTATGTTACAGATTCTGAATTTCAGGAAATTGTAAAAGCAAATAATATTAAAGACAGAGTCAACTTCAAAAATGTTGTTGAGTTTGATTCTGTTTCTGAAAAAATCCTCAAGAAGCTTTATAACAGAATGGATTCTTCCAGAAAGCAGGAGTTTGAAGCGTTCAAACAGAAGAATAACTTTTGGCTTGAGCCAAAAGGACTCTACAGGGCGCTTCGTGAGATTAACGGAACCCACGACTACAAACGCTGGCCGGAAATTGACAAGAACCTTTTTGAGCATCCTGATAAGGAGAAGAGGATTGCGGAGATTTACAAACAAAAAGGTGAAACAATTGATTTTTACAAGTTCAAACAATTCCTTGCAGAAGAGAGTCTCAAAAAAGCAAAAGAGACACTCAATTCTAAAGGTTTAAAACTCAACGGCGACTTGCCATGCGGGTTTTCTTACGACGAAGTCTGGGCGCATCCTAAGGCGTTTATAAAAGACGCGCAGATTGGCTGGGGCTTGCCTGCACTGGATTATGACAATCCCGAGGCAGAAAAACTCTTGAGAGAAAAAGTCCGCCTCTACGCCCAAAGATTTGACGGGATGAGGGTTGACGCTTCTTGGACTTACGCATCCCAACCAGTAATTAAGCCGGATTCTAAAACGAAAAAGGAGCTGGGCGCTAGGATACTTAATATTATTGATGATGAGGTGAAAAAGGTTAAGGGCTCAAGTTATGATTTGAAAAACATCATGCACGAATTTGTGACCTCGCCTGATGATTTTAACATATATGAGGGAAGCAGCTTGAAGCCTTTTGTCAAGGACAGGGTAAAGATTTACACATCTGACTATCTTTCAAATGATTGGGGGAGTAACAGGAATTTTCTTGAGCGCGGCTGGAATAAAGAAAGTTTCATAATAGGTGCAACAAACCATGATTCTAAGCGTATAAATTTTTCTGAAAAGCAGGCAGAGGCTCTGGCAAAGATTCTTAAGATTCCAAAAGAAAAATTGATGGATGCAAAAGAGTTTATGAAAGCCAAGCTAGCCGAGCCAGTTTCAGCTTACAACAACATGATATTTTTTATGGAAGCTTTAGGACTTAAAGGTGAATACCTCAGAAACACTGATAAAACCCTGAATTACACCCCAAAAATCCCGTTAGAGTTTGAGGAAGAGTATTTCAAGGCTGTTGAGCGCGGTGAGGCATTCAACCCGATGGATGCGCTTGAAAAATCTTTCAAGGCTCAAGGTTTGGACAAGCAGAATCCAAACCTTTTCAAGAAGATTGTTAAGTACAGAAAGATTCTTGAGGGGAATAGAGGG
>CANAXK010000114.1 GCA_947365485.1 uncultured bacterium | reverse complement strand
GCTGGCAAAGTCAAATAATTGCAGTGATGACATGTATAGGTTTATTGCGAAACAATCTGATCCAGACGGGAAAATCAAAAGATTGTTGCAAGAAGCAAAAGAAAGAAATTTTTATGACTTTAATTTATTATCTCTTTGCAAGGCACATATTGTCAATATAAAAGGAAGAAACAACCGTGACTACTTATTTACAGCGAAAGATGGTTTAGCTAATGATGGTGAAAGAGGAGTTTATAATTTTTCACCTGTTAGAAATTCTTATGGTGAGCTTTTAGGTTATAGCTATCACGATGAATCAACCGTTGAGTATCCATATAATGAATTTAATTCAAACGATAGTATATCAAATCTATGCAAGTATGTCGGATTACAATACAGAGACTTTATGCCGAGTTATAATGAAGCTAAAACTTTCGAAGAGTATATTAAAAAAGGCTATTCAACAGCAAATCTTCCGGATAAATTGTATTCTTTACATGATGTTTTCAGCCCGGAAGAGACTAAAAGTCGAAAGCTAGACACTCTCGGGCATTTGATTAATAATGAACAGAATCTAATATTTGATACAAATTCACGTGGTAAAATTATTTTTCAAAAAACAAATTGTGAGGGCTCTGAAAAACCTTCTGTACTTTCAATGTGGGGCAGTTGCTTTTCTGCGATAAATGCTTTGGTGCGTGATGTAAAGAAAAGCGGTAATAATCGACAAGGAATTTCTCATTACATTAGAGAGGCCGAACAAGGTGTAAGAAGCAGAGATTATGACAGTGCTGAATATTATTACAACGAAGCGTTAGATATTTTACATCCTGATAAATCTAATTTCAATTATCAAAGTAATACAATTAATACATACGAAAAACTATATAGTTTATTAAAATCTCGCGGAAAAGATAGTGAAGCCAAGGGTGTTTCAAATATGATTATAAACTTAAAAAGCCATGAGATTGCAAATAAATCGGTTTATAATCCGCAATATATGATAGAACAACGTAGTATTGGATATTATTATAAAGACATTGCCATTTTTTGTGAAAAAGAAGGTGAGTATTATCCTGCAAAAGTTTGTCGTTGGGCAGCAGAAGAATTAGGAAAGAACTCGTCGTATGGAGACAAGATAGTGCAGAGGCGTGCAGAACAAAATCAATATATAGGAGATTTATACGATGAATGTCACTAAAATTTCTCCAATATATTTTACCGGCAAAATTATTGACTCACATGCTCATATCGGAAAACATGACGCAAAAACATACACAAAAGACCAGCTTGATGTTTTTGTAAAATCAGAACTTCCTAACAAAGACACTGTTGAGAAAATGATTGTGTCAGATTTGGATGTTTTGCATTCAGCCAAGAGTGAATACGAAGGAAACAAGGCCGCGCTGGAATTATTTAAAAATAACGAAAAATACGCTCTTCTTGCTTCTTGTTCTCCGGCAGATGGAGATGTGAAAAATATAAAGAAGCTTTTTAAAGAAAATCCTGATAGTTTTGTCGGGCTGAAATTTCATTCTGAGATCCAAAAATTAGTTTTGTCAGACCCAAAATACGAGCCATATATGAAATTTGCTTCAAAACACAAGCTTCCATGTTTGTTCCACAGTCAGGTAAGCATTCTGGACGATGGAAGAATTAATCCCAATATGAAACATATTTCAGACCCGGAAAGTATTTATACGTTAGCAAAAAAATACAAACACACACCTGTTGTTATGGCGCATCTTGGAGCCGGCTGGAAAGAGTCTCATGACAAGGCAATTGATATACTTGTAGAATCGATAAAAAAGGGAGATGCAAATCTTTACGCGGATGTTTCATGGGTTGATATTGATAACACGCAAACACATATAGTAAAAGCTATTAAGCGTCTAAAAGGTATCGGAGAAAAAGATTGGAAATACGGTGACCAGTCGTTCAGGTTGATGTTCGGTACTGACGCTCCGCTTGCAAGGTTTAGCAACGACAGTGCAAAAGAAGTTTATTCAAAATTTGTGGAGAGCATAAAAAGTTCAATAAGAAATGATAAGGACTTAAAACCGGAAGCGGATAAAATTATAGATGATTTATTCTACAACAACGCTAAGAAGTTGTACTTATCAGAGAGAAAAACTTTTCCTAAGACAAGGCTTTTTGTTATAGCATTAGCTGTTTTGGGAATTGTTGGATGCGCATTTTTTAAGGCATATAAAACTGCGGCTGGAGGGAGTCGAACCCACGGCAGACAAGGTTTAGGAAACCTCCGCTCTATCCTACTGAGCTACAACCGCATATATTAATTGTAGTTAAGAATTGGTAATTAGTCAATTGTTAATTACCCGCCCTGCCTGTATCTTTCAATCGGATTATTTGATCCTTTTTTCGGCAAAATTTATTTTTTGCTAGCTAAAAATAAATCCGTCTTCTTTCATTCTTCGGATTGCCTCGCTAAGCTGCTCATCAGAGCACACAATAGAGACTCTGAAATACCCTTTGCCGTGCTCACCGAACGCATCACCAGGTACTGCAACAATCCCGGATTTGTGCATCAAATCATCTGTAAATTCAACCGAAGACTTGTATCTCGGAGGAATCGGGAGCCAGAGATAGAAAGTTGCATCAGGAACATTAAATTCGCCCCAGCCAAGTTCTTCTCTCAAGCCTTTCACAAACAATTCCTGGCTCTTCTTGAACCGTTTGTTCGCCTCTTCAATATATTTGTCGCCTTCTTCGGAATTAAGGATTTCAGCTCCGGCTCTCTGGAGCGCCTTAAAAATCCCGGAATCAAGAGTTGATTTGAGTTTCCCAAAAACTTTTACCGCGTCTTTGTTTCCGCAAATCCAGCCAAGACGCCAGCCTGTCATTGCATAAGGTTTTGAGAGGCTGAAAAATTCAACCGCTATATCTTTTGCGCCCTCGATTTCCAGAACGCTTGCGGGTTTTAATTCCGGTTTAAAATACATTTCTGTATACGCAGCATCAGAAATCAGCAGAATATGGTGTTTTTTGCAGAAATCCACAACGTTTTTGAGGTATTCTCTTGTCGCTGTTGCGCCAAGAGGGTTGTTCGGGTAATTAATAAGCAGCGCTTTGACTTTTTTAGGGTCAAATCCGTCTTTAACAAGATTTGCTAGAACTTCTTCCATATCCGGCATGAAATTGTTTTCAGGAGTCAAAGGCACAGGATACGCAATTCCGCCGGAGACTTTAACCATTTCTCCATATGAGGCATAGCCAGGGTCTGGTACAAGGATAATTTCTTTTTCAGCTTTTACAGTTGTCGGGTTTAGGAGCACGCGAATAAAGTTTGCGAGTCCTTCTTTTGAGCCTATGAGAGAAAAGATTTCTGTTGCAGGGTCAAGTTCAACTCCGAAGCGGGTTTTCATGCGTTTTGCAATCGCTTCTCTAAAATAAGGTTCGCCCTTTGGTGTGGAATACAGGTGGGCGCCTTTTTCTTCTAGAGCTGATTTCAGGGTTTCAATTACAAGTTTTGGCGGTGCAGCAGTAGGTGCTCCCATTGATAATGAAATAGGAGCCCTTCCTTTTGCTGTCAATTCCGGCGTTATTTTCGCAACTGTTTCTTTTATGCGAAACATGATATATGTTTCAAGTGATTGTACGTAATCGTTAAAAAATTCCTGCATATATTATTCCTCATTAGACATAGGAATATTATATACCATAATTACTAAAGTGAATAGTTTTTCATAGCAGGAATCTTGATACAGTTATCAAGGTATTCAATTGTACTCAACTTTTCGTTGTACAGGTATTTGATGAAGTTCAGGTAAGATATATCAAAAGAACTCAGTAAAATATTTATCTCAAAGCCTTCGGAGCAGAACGGTTCGTAGTCGTACACCACGTAGCTGTTGTACTTGCTTTTCCACTCTTTGCGTTCGATTCTGCAATTGTTTTCTTCTGCAATATCTTCGACCCAGTTTACGACATCTTTACTTATGTTTTTTAACTCTAAATATTTATTCTGAAATTTTTCCATAGCAACATATCTCCATACAGAAATTGTAATGTGTTATTGGTTAACATAAATTACCTGTTAGTTTAGTTTTTGGGAGTATAGAATTAAAACAATGTATAATAGAGTTTCAGGTATGGGGTAAGCTTGGGTTTGCCCCAAAAATACAGAGGAAAAAAATGAGCCATAAACCGGCTCCTGGAATGAATAGTTGAAGCTATTCAAAGATTTAATTAGCTAACTATATTAAACAAAAATTTTAGTAAGATGTCTATTAGCTAGTAGGCTGATTTATTTTTCTACATTCATGATTTTTAAGGTTATAATGAAATAAAGAGAAATAAAATAATGTTTAAATTAAATGTTCTAGTTGATAACAACACAATTATAGATAAATACTTTTTAGGCGAGCCAGCCCTGTCATTTTTTATTGAATATGATAATAAAAAAATTCTTTTTGATACGGGCTATTCTGACGTTATCATAAAAAATTCAGAAAAAATGCAGCTCAATCTCAAAGAAATTGATTATATAATACTTTCACATGGACATGATGACCATACTGGCGGACTTAAGCATTTGCTGAATTTGTACAAAAAATCGGAACACAGGCCAAAAATTATTGCCTGTCCGGATGTATTTAGCCAAAGATATGATAATATTGACGGCGATTTTGGCTCGCCTGTACCAAAAGAAGATATAGAATCTGTGTTTAAAGTTCATTACGTCAATGAGCCGTTCTATTTAACAGAAAATATTGTATTTCTGGGCCCGATACCTCGTATTAACGACTTCGAATCTAAGAATAATGTTGGTTATCTTAGAGAGTCAAATTTACCGGATTTTGTTCATGATGACAGCGCTCTTGCAATACGCAAAGATGATAAAATCATTATTATCACCGGTTGTTCTCATTCGGGAATAATTAATATCTGCGATTATGCGAAGAGTATCTTCACTTCAGAAGAAATAAAGTGCATATTTGGAGGGTTACACTTACAGGACGCCTCTTCTGAACAACTTATAAACACTCTGTCAAGACTGGAGAATTTAAATTTAGATTCTTTGTATGCCTGTCATTGCACCGGCTTCAAGGCTTTATGTAAATTGTCAGAGGTTGTAAACATAGAAGAAGTCGGGTCTGGATTAGAGGTAATTGTTTAAATTAAAAATCCCCCCAAAAAATTGCTATAAGCTTTAAATCATTTACAATTTGAGAAAGTAAATAATATATGCTAATATTAGGCTATGGAAATTATTGATTTTACATCTTTCGAACGAGTGTTGGCAAGTCTTTTTGAGGTTATTAGAATTTATAACACTGATACTTCTGACTTAATTACACGGGATTCAATGATCCAAAGATTTGAGTATACTTATTCTATTTCTTTAAAAATGATTAAGCGCTATCTTGCAAGCGGTGCTTTTGTTTTCGAAAACATTGAGAGCATGACTTTTAACGAGATGATTAGACTAGCCAATAAAATGGGTTTGCTGCGTTCAAATCTGGAAAAATGGGATAACTACAGACAAAAAAGAAATTTAACGTCCGTACCCTCCCTCCAACCCCTTATACACGCACCCTCAAGTTGATAGCTTCTTTTCTATTTTTTTTTTCCGAGA